>CAKZMZ010000001.1 GCA_937129345.1 uncultured Thalassovita sp.
TAAAATTATTGGCCTTTTAAATAGATTTGATTACGGACTTACTTGGGATGCTGCTCTAGAGACTGGTGGCCTAGTGGTAAGCGATGAAGTAGCGATTACAGGTAACATCCAACTCGTTAAAGAGGTAGAAGCAGGAAAATAAGATGTGTTAAGCAATTATTAAGAAAGACAGAATGAACAATTCTGTCTTTTTTTTATTTTTAATGTTGTAACATGTATAGCAAATTGGTGAGCTTGACCAAATAAATGATATTATGAAAATTGAAGAGGAGCTTAAGAGCAGTTTTAGAAACGAATACCATAAACTAGCTTTGAATATTTTTTTTACTAGTAATTGGCTGTCGCAAGGACAGAAAAAGATATTTAGACAATTTAATATTACTGTACAGCAGTACAATATTTTAAGAATATTGCGCGGGCAAAAAGGCCAACCGGTAACTATTGGCAACATAAAATCTAGAATGCTTGAAAGAGAATCTGATGTATCTCGGATTGTAGATAAAATGAAGCAACGCGGCTGGGTTAAACGCTACAGCTGTGAAGAAGATAGGAGGGCCACCCATATTTTTATTACTGAAGAAGGCATGCAACTACTGAAAGATATGGACTGCCACGAAGCAGATTTCGATAAGATGTTGAGCAGTCTTTCTGACAAGGAAGCCGAACAACTCAACAGTTTATTAGATAAAATCAGAGATTTTGAGCCTAAGGAAATAATTTGATGTGAATAAGGGGAAGTTTTTGTCGAATAGCTTTTATACCTCTCGCTTTTGCAATAAATTATTTTGCTCCTTTATATAAAAAAAGCCCTTTCAATTCGGCAGGGCTTCTTTATAAATAGCATGGCAAATGCTACTTCTCATAACAATCAAATTACGCTAACTAGGTATTTACGATGGAAAGGGTTTATTGTATTGATTTCCAAAATCAAAAAACCAATAGAAATTACGCATATTCAATCCCATCATTTTCATCATAAGCTACGCCTAGTTTGTCTAATACCTTTTGTGGGCTGCCTTGCCATACATTGGCCACATTGCCCATGTATTTAAGGTCCTCCATACCGATTTTACTGGTAAAAAAACCTGTGGCAACAAAATCTCTAAAAGAGTTAAACCACGTAACCCCCTGACTCATTTCGGACTTGGCCTGCTCAGGATAAGCTATCTGGTCTAGCATTTCTTTTTGCTGTTTTTCATCAAGGTTGATAAAATCGTTACCAAATTGCTTTTGGCATTGGTAATCTAGCCAGCTTAAACCACCGCGCATTTTTGTTTGATGTTGGGGCTGGTCTTTCATCATAAATTCTATAAACTCAGGTACGTTCGCTTCAATTGCACCGCCAGAGCGTTCATCAGGAGGAATTACGATTTCTGAAAGCACAGAGATTGTTTTCATTTCGTGCTCGGTAAAAAATTGCTCTGCCAACAGCTCTTTGTCTGTCTCGCTTAGGTTTTTATACCCACTGCTGTTGTCGTGCTTGCCATGGTGGTGCTGATGTTGGGCGGTTTCTTCCTCTCCAGGCTTACAACCGGGGATCAAACTAGTAGTAGCTCCCAAAGAAGCCAACCCAATTACTTTTAATGAATCCCTTCTATTTATTTTATTTTTTTTCATTGCTGAAATATTTCAATATTGTCTTGAATGTTTTAAATGTTCATTTGTTTCTTTTGTTCGATAATATATTCACTAGCTCGCATAGAAAGGGCTAATATGGTCCAAGTAGGGTTTTTATCTGCCATAGAGGTAAAGGTGCCACCATCGTTTACAAAAAGATTTTTTACGTCATGCGTCTGACAAAAACCATTGGTAACCGAGTTTTTAGAATCATTGCCCATGCGGGTCGTTCCTACTTCGTGTATGATCAAACCGGGCGCTAATAAACCATAGTCTTGATCTTTGCCCGGTTTCTCCCACAATGGAAAGCCACCCATGCGATAGATGATTTCTTCAAAAGTATCTTGCATATGCTTGGCTTGTAGTTTTTCATGGTCACTCCATTTATAGTGGAACCTTAAGGAAGGGATGCCCCATTTGTCTACAACATTTGGATCTATTTCGCAATAGTTGCTTTTTAAGGCCACGGGCTCTCCTCTGCCAGCAAAACCAACAATGGCGCCGTAAAACATGCGGTAATCTTCTTTGAGTTGTTTGCCGTATCCGCCGCTGCCCTTGGCCCGTTCGCTGCCATCGCGATGGCTAAATTTGCCATTAAAATTGTGTATGCCGCCTAAGAAGCCATAGCCTGGCATTTTTCTGCCTCCGCCAAACTCAATGTGGTAACCTCTTGGGAAATCTAGCTTTGAGTTGTCTAGCCACCACGGCATATACATGTGCATGCCTCCGACGCCATCTTCATTGTAAGGAATGCTGTCCATCATTTTTGGGATGATTCCTGCTGCCCCAGCACCTGTAGAGTCCATCAAATAGCGGCCAATTAATTCGCTGGAGTTGGCCAAACCGTCAGGATAACGGCTCGATTTGGAATTGAGTAGTATCCTGGCCGTTGAGCAAGCGCTTGCTGCCAAGATGACTACTTTGGCTTTTACGTGGTAATCCTGCCCATCTTCTTTGCTTACATAAGACACGCCCGTTGCCAAGCCTTCATCATTGGTGGTTACTTCTCTCGCCATAGCGTTAAGCACCAACTTTAACTTGCCAGTTTCTAATGCCGGGTTTATTAAAACAGGAGGTGAAGAAAAATTAGAATAGGTAGAACAGCCCCTGTTGCATTGCGAGCAATAGTGGCATGCGGCTCTTCCGTTTAGTGCTCTAGTGAGGATGGACATCCGCGAAGGAACCACAGGCACACCCATTCGGTCACAGGCTTTTTTTACTAGTAGCTCATAGGCTCTAGGTTTGGGCGGGGGAAGAAATATACCATCAGGTTCATTGTCTAAACCTAAAGAGGCATCGTGATTGGTGCCGAAAACACCCACCAATTGGTCTACTCTGTCGTAATAGGGCTTTAAGTCTTGGTAAGAAATGGGCCAGTCGTCTCCAAGGCCATCTATGCTTTTTCTTTTAAAATCTTTCGGGCCAAAACGCAACGATATTCGGCCCCAATGATTGGTACGACCGCCCAACATACGAGAGCGAAACCATTCAAATTCGGTTCCATTTGCTCTGGTATAGGGTTCGCCATCAATTTCCCAACCGCCAAATGCGGCATCAAACTCTCCAAAAGGTCTGTGTGTATTAGCACCTCTTCTTGGCGACTGGTAAGGCCATTTAAACATATCGCCCTCGGCTGAATCAAAGAAGGGGCCCGCTTCGAGTAGTATTACATTGGCGCCGGCTTCGGTAAGTACCTTGGCTGCCATACCGCCTCCTGCTCCTGAACCTACAATACATACATCGTAGGTGCTGGTTTCTTGCATTTTCATATTTAGTGCTTGCAGCTAAAAATCTTTAGTTAAAAATGAATTCTTAAGTTATATATTAAAGTTCAAAATTAAAATGTGAATAGGCCATAATCGCTTTTTTTAAGAAAGTAGGGGCTAAATGAATTTTTTATATGAAGAATTGTTCATATAATATGCGCAGCTATTTACAAAACCCAGCAGTTATTATCATGCTATGCCTCACTTTAGGGCTAGCGCCTTTTCAGCCTGAGCCACATATTGTGGGCAAGATAAGATGGATTTTAGGTGGTGCCAATGGTATGGGGCTGATGGATTGGTTCGATTTTCTCTTCCATGGTTTCCCTTGGTTTTTATTGGGTAGGCTTTTGGCAATTAAAGCGCTTCGTTTAAAAAAGAAAGTTTAAGTACATTATAAATATTGAAATTATGAGTTCATTTTCAGATTTGATCAATAAATCAGAAGTGCCAGTCTTGGTAGATTTTTATGCAGATTGGTGTGGCCCTTGCAAATACATGAGCCCTGTGCTAAAGAGCGTAGCTGATAAGCTGGAAGATAAGCTTAAAGTAGTAAAGGTAGATGTGGATAAAAATCAAAGAGCGGCACAGGTATATCAAGTACAAGGCATACCAACCATGATTTTATTTTATAAAGGAGAGGTTCTATGGAGGCAGTCAGGCGCGATGCCAGAGCAGTTACTCTTACAGCATTTAACTCCGCACTTGACAGCGAAAGTTTAAGACCGTTTATACCGAGTGCTTAGAAAAATAGGCCGTTTTAAGATTAAAGTTGAACTGGCCTATTTTTTATTTACATTAATTTTTTGAACTGGAAATTTCATGTGCGAATCATTGATTGAAGTTTTAGTTCGCCTTTTAAAGTCTAGGTCAAATCATTTATTCTCCTTTTTGATCGCTAAAAACAAAAAGTAAAGAAAGCCTCCTACCACAAAGCCACAAATCAATATCATACTAATAAAAGCTGAAGTGCTCATTTCGAAAAGGTTTTATAGATCCATTTATTAAAAATTACCCCGAATATAATTAAAAGGCTCCATTGGGTTATGATTGAGGCATTGCTGTAAATATCGAATACATTCCAATAGCCAGCTTCATTGAACCAAGGGTATTGGCTATAGCCTTGGGACATCCACCAATAAATTAATATCACACCCAGACCTATATTAAAAATAAGGCATATACTGAAATACAAGTTGTTGACTTTAAAATCAGAATCGACGTCAATCAATTCTCTTTTAAATTTGATAGGGCCATACCTAAGCGCTGCAAAAACAATAAAAAGACCAGATATGACCAAGCCGATGCCCCAAACCCAGTCTTGATTGTTAAAGAAATCTAGGGAATAGGCAGACGGGAAACCGAAAATGATGCAAAAAAGGCCTGCCCGCAAACTAGACTTATGCCTGTTAAAGCCCATATCGCCAATTACTTTAATGAATAATTCTAGCATGGGCAGCAAAGAACTAAAGGCGGCCATAAAAAAGGCGGTAAAGAAAAATACGGCTAACCAAGCGCCGCCTGTAAATGAAGAAAAGAGCTGTGGAATAATGGTAAATGTCAAAGATTGGTTGCCGCTTTGTAAGAAAGCCACCGCTGTAGCTTCATTTTCAGCCAAAGCAAATACCGAAGGCAAAATGGCCACACCCGCCAAGATAGAAGCGGTATTGTTGCCAAAACTTCCTACAAAGGTATTGAGCGTAACATCTTCTTTGTCTCGTGAATAGGAAGAAATGGTCATGAACAAGCCCCAACCTGCACCTGTAGACCATGCTGACTGCGAAAGTGCTTCAATCCAAATAGTAGGGTTTGAAAATAGCTCGGGTTTGATGCTGAACATATAATCCAATCCCTTAACACCATTTTCCATATTGAGTGCTACCACACTTATGATAACAAGCATGACAAAAAGCGAAGGAATCAGAATCTTATTGGCCTTTTCTAAGCCTTTTTGTATGCCTTTATAGAGCAATAGAATGCCCATAATTACTGCAACAAAATGCAATCCTATTGTAACTGGATTGCCATAGGCCACCTCATTCCAGTGGTTGGCAAGCAAATCGGGATTTTCGATTAACCGCTCTGTAAGGGTAACTTCTTCTGTAAGGGTGATGTACAGATTTTTGAGCGTAAAGCCTAGGTATTGCAGAGACCACGCAGTAACCACCGAATAGTAAAAAGCGATGCCTAAGGTACAGAAGGCAATAAAAAAGCCCATCCAGGTAAAACGCTTTCCGGCTATGCCTGCAAAGGAACCAATAACCCCTCTTCTTATTTTTTTTCCAATAGAAAATTCGGCCAATAAAATAGGGATGGACCATATGATCAGGAATAAAATCCATAATATAAGAAAAGTGCCTCCGTATTGACCGGCCAACCTTGGGAAACGCCACAAATTGCCTGCGCCTACGGCCATGCCTAAAGAGGCCAGAATTATGCCCCAACGACTACTAAATTCTTCTTTAATTGACATATAATGATCGTGATTGTTGTTTTTGCTCGAATATCAGCAATAGTGTAAAAATAAAAAACAAATGATCCATAAAATGGACCATTTGTTCGATCATGTAAATTATAAACCAACTTCACAGTCTTGTAAAGTTTATCTTGCGCGCATCAATGTTTGATGAGCAATTTCTTAACAGCCTGTGTTTTTGCTGTGAATATTTTTACGATGTACATGCCATCTGCCAAGTTTGAGGTGTCCATTTGGCACACAAAGCTGCCTTTTACATGGCTAAAGTTTTTGCTTAAAACCAATTTGCCAGAGGCACTTATTAATTGTAATTGCAGGTTAGGTTCTTTTACATGTGGTAACAAGAAACCTACTTGATCGCTCGCAGGGTTTGGGTAAATGGTAAAGCTTTGCGAGAGGTCTTCCTTATCTAATCCAATAATAATATCCTGAGATACAGGGATAAAGATATCGGTGCCGCCGGGGCCTTTACCTTCTGCAGAACCATCAGCATTTCTAAATACCATGCCCAATCTGTAGATAGGAGTGCCGGCCTCTACGCCATAATAAGCCTCGGGCCTAATGGTAATCTGCCAAACATCGGTTTCTCCTTCAACAGCGGTCATGAGCCCTATGCCGTCGTCTGCGCCCCAATTGCCAATTACATTATTCCACTCGGTGCTATTTTCTCCACTGCTAATAACCCCTGAGTGCATATAAACTTTATCTACTCCTTGTAAACCACTAGTACCGGCAGGGTCGGCTAGTTTGGCATCAAAGAAAATGGTTACATTGTTAGATTTGTTGAAAACAGCGGGATCGGTCGTTACAATCGATTTATCAGGTTCTACCTCTAAAAAGATAGTACTATTGCCTTGGCCTTTACCTGTGTTCTCACCTGTGGCATCTCTAAAGTAGAGGCCAATTCTAAAAAATTGTGCATTGCCTACATTGAAATACTGGTTCGGGGTAAGCGTAATTTCCCAAAGGTTTTCTTCGCCGGTTACCTTGGTCATTTCCCCAACGCCATCGTCTTGGTCGGTAGTGCCCACGTAATTGCCTAGGTTGGTGCTGTTGGCGCCATCAGTTACAACGCCTGCATACATATATACTTTTTCCGCGCCGACAAGGCCGTTGGTTGCTCCGGCATCTGCAGCAGTGGCATTAAAGGTAATGGTAATTTCATCGCTGGCTTTAAATGATTTTGGTGAAACGGTAACCACAGGTTGGAAAGCACCTGCCAAACCTTGCTCCGAGGCAGAAATAGCGGTATCGGTATAAATCCTAAACTCTCCCGGTGCTAAAGTGATTGAGGCGTTTATATCGCTAACTTCCAAAGAATCAAAACCAAAGAAATCGTACCATTTGCCAGTTTTGCTGAATGATGGATCTATAGTTCCTTCGCTAGTGCCAAAGTTTCCAATTATCGTCACTTCTAAGGTGTCATGCACAATATTGATGCGGCGCATCTTTCCACTTGGCGTCCATGTGAAATCTCCATCTTCAAAAGCATTGCTATAGTTT
>CAKZMZ010000002.1 GCA_937129345.1 uncultured Thalassovita sp.
AAAGACGTAGGCATGACCATTATCCCGGTAAGGCTTTTTATTAATGAGCGTGGCTTAGCAAAGTTGCAAATTGCTTTGGCCAAAGGAAAAAAACTGCACGACAAGCGCGAAGACATTAAAGAAAAAGACATGAAACGGGAAATGGCTTACATAAAGTAAATGCTCTTGGGTTTTGGTTCAATTAAAATTGCATTATTCCAATATTTAATATTCACTTATTAGTACTTTATAATCAGTTTATATATTTTTGAAAGCGATTTGCTGATTTGTTCACATCATAAAGTTTTGTTTATTTAACCTTTGCCCCTCTCTTTCTAAAAAAGTTTTCTCATTTACTATGTTGCTGAGCTATAATTTTAAACAAATTGAAGATAAGGATTTGGTGATTCCTTATAACGATAGAGGTTTTAGCTATGGCGACGGTTTGTTTGAGACCATTATCTATAACAAACAAAAAATAAGGTTTCTTAAAGACCACTTAAGGCGACTCAAAAAAGGCATGAAAGCTTTTGGTTTTGAAGGTGCCAATGGCATTAAAAAAGATTTGATCAAGCATCAGATATTAAGTTTGATCCATAACAATCAGCTTACGGGCAAAGTCAAAATTAAGATTCAAGTTTGGCGCCGGCCAGGAGGTTTGTATCGCCCCAACAACAACCATTTTAACATACTGATCTCTGTAAAAGACGAGCCCGAAGACTTTCACTTTAACGCGCTAAAGATTGGCTTTAGCGAAAAAGTCAGTTTATTTTATTCTGAGTTTTCTAGGTACAAAACGAGTAATGCCCTCCCTTACATAGTAGCAAGTATAGAAAAGGAAAAAAAAGGTTATGATGATTTGGTATTGAGAAATAATCAGGGATACATTGCCGAGTGTACTTCGAGCAATATTTTTTGGGTGAAAAACAACGATATTTTTACGCCTAGTATAAAATCGGGCTGCATTGCAGGTATTGCACGAAAAAAAATCATACAAAAACTCAGCAAGTCTTCTTTTAATGTTAAAAAAGTGATGTTTAAGAAAAAGAAACTCTTAGAGGCAGACAGCATATTTCTGACCAATGCCTCTGGGGTAAGACATGTTAAAAGCTTGGAAAATCAATCACTAAAAATTTTTGAAAAAGCCGAGGAATTGTTCGGTTAGGTCGCACTATATTTTATCGCAGTTACTTCAAGCGACTACTTCAAGCGAGAACGGGATGCTATAGTTACTAAAACCTATGTGAGATTTTGCTTTTAATTTTTGCGTAGCTTTTGCTATCGGTAGAATCTTTCGTAATTTTATTAAAGAACAAACATTACATTCCTGATAAAACTTACGAACTGCTACCATGAAAAAAAGAAAAAACAACAAGCGAACTCTTAACCAAAGCGCACCTAAGGTGCATCCAGATTTACAAGGTTTTGACATAAAAGTGAATGAGCTTGGCGAAATAGAAAGCACCTTCCCGATAGAAAAAATCAATCTTTTTCTAAATAAAAAAGTGGTTGATAAAAAGCTCAAAGATCGTTTTGGCTACAAGTCAGACGAAAACGATCAAACGGTAGAGTTCATGTACGGCGACGATGAATAGTGGGAAAAATAAGTTTAAGATTCCTCACTTTCAGGTACTTCATTTACATGGTTGGGCAAAGTAACATGAAACGCAGTACCTTTCCTTATTGCAGAGGTAAAGCGTATACTTCCTTTTAGTTTGTCTATGACATTTTTTACAATGTAAAGCCCCAAACCTGAGCCATGTGCTTGGTCAGTAGCCCTGTAGAACATTTCAAATACCTTAGATTGGCTTTCAGGGCTAATGCCTAGGCCATTGTCTTCAACCTTTAAGTTCATTGCCTCATCTGTAACTTCAACTTCAATACTTACATAAGGCTGGTCTTGAGAAGGATTCTGATACTTATAAGCATTTGAGATAAGATTATTTAAAATGATATTTACCCTAGTTTGGTCTGAGAAAAACTTACTGTGTTGCTTAATATCCATTTTTATTTCGAGTTTCTCAGGTTTGTTTAGATTGAGAATCTCTATGGTTTCTTGTATGGTTTCCTTAATATCTACCAGTTGTTTTTGTTTATCTACCCTAGAGTTTCTTGAGAGTGTGAGAAGGTTAATGACCAGTGCATCTAATCTTTTTACACTTTTCTCGATAAGATCAAAGTAGTGCATGACAGACTCAAGCGACTTCTCGTTTTTTGAAATGGATATGAGCCCCAAGATAGACAGCAAAGGAGAACGCAAATCGTGTGAGGTATGGTAAACGAAGTTGTCCAATTCGAAATTGACCCTTTTCAGTTCTAAAAAACTTTCCTTTTCTTCGGTAATGTCCTTGATCACCCCTTCGAATACATTTCTTTGGTTCAAGTATTTTCCTGAAATAGACAACCAATATTTCTTCTCGTCCTTCTCTAAGAAGATTTCATAATTTTCAATAAAACCTTTCTCCAATAAAGATTTTCTTATCCTTGCGGCATCTCTCAAAGATAGAACCTTACCTACTACACTGTCTTTGGTGGGGCTTATATGAAGCATTTTCCAGGTTTTATCATTGGCCTCAATAAGTTCTGCCGTATTAATATCTGCTTGAAAAATACCGATTATGGAGTTTTGGTAGATATTTCTAAATTTTTCTTCGCTCTCGGCCAAGGCTTTTTTACTTTTGGTCTCTTCTTGTTGCCTATACTCTATTTGGTTTAGCATATGGTTAAAATTGTCGTAGAGGCTACCGATTTCATCATCGTATTTTTTCTGTACCCTTATGCTGTAATTGCCGTTTTCTGAAATCTGATGTGTGGTTTTTATTAGATTTTCTACAGGAGAAGAAATGAGCCTTTGTAGGCGGTTGGCAAAAACGAAGGCTACAATTACTACCACCAAACCAATTACGAGCATATTAACAATGATTTGTGTGGTTTTAAAGTCTATTTCTTTGGTGTTGGCCCTAAGGTAAATTCTGCCAAGGTTTTTATTCTTAAAAACAATGGGTTGTACCACATGCAAAAATCCTTCGTGAAAAATACCTTTTCCATTATTGGGTAGCACCAAATCGGGCATTTTGCACTCACTGTTGTAAAAAGCGAAAATTCCTCCATTATAGCCTTCTATGTGCACACACTCTATTTGGGGTTCATTCTTAAGTTTTTCGAGTATGTCTATGGCCCTGTCTTTATCTCCAAATTGCAGTGGAGTAATGCTGTAGTCTGCTACGATTTTGGCGGTGTTTACCATGTTGTGGTTTAAATCGTCTTTTAATGCAGAAGAAAAGCTAACGTAAATAGCGACAAAACCAATAATAAGTACAGAAATGGTTACAACTAAGATAATAAGGATTAACTTACCTTTAATTGAAAGATTTTTTAGCATACAATCTAAGAAGTTAAAAAAATTCAGAAAATATCTGGTCTTTTTAATCTATTATCTTCGCTACATCGAAAAGTCTAGAATCAATCTTGAGCTCAGAGTTTTTGTAAGAGTTCAAGTTGATTTCAAATTTTACTTCATCTTGGACATCGATAAAGTTGACAATAGTACCTTTATTGCCAAAATCTTTACAGTCGCCAATAGTTAGAATCGGTTTATTGTTGGTGAGTTTCAGTATTTGATCTATTGAACCAGAAGATTTTTTTGTTAAAAAAAGTATGTGGCTATCATTGATTTCAGCCAATTCTTTTACCAAGGCTACCTTGGGCTTCATTCCCTTAATTTCCACATCCTTGTAAAGATATGTAAGATATCTAAAAAAATCCTCATCATTAAAAACACTTACTAAAAATGCGCCTTCATTTTCAACATGTTGATCAGGCCAGCTAACAAACTCGGTAATGAGCCTAGCCAAGTAAGCTTTGCGCTCAGTTTTATCTGGGGCAAATACTCCTGGTTGTACCTTTTGGCCTATTTGCTGAGAAATAGGTAGGTGCAATGCCGTGGAAAAAAGTATTATCAACACCCAGTTGAGACGCATGAGTTATAGTTTAAGATATACTATAGTGTATTAATTAACCCAGTTAAGGTATGGAATAAATGGTTTTAAGAGTGAATAGCTGAGATATAGTAAGGATGTACATGTAAAATATCAATAATAGATTACTATAACATAAAAAAATGTAAAAAAAATTATATTTTAACATTTTCATAACCAACATTAACAATGATTGTTAGCAAAATAATTAATAATTATTATACAATATTAGGGTTTGCATTCATAAGTAGCCTTTTCATTTCTTCTTGCGAAACAGGTTCTAAAAATAATCTTACTGGTAAACAGCAGGCACAGGCTCAATGGATACAAACCGCCGACTCACTTTTTAATGCCGTAGATTCTCTTAGTGGTGTTTTGTTGATTGCAGAAAACGATTCTATTTTGCTGCTGGAAACCAAAGGCTTTAGAGATTATGTAAATAAGGTGCCTTTAGAAAAATCCGATATTTTTGAATTGGCTTCTGTTTCAAAACAGTTTACAGCAGCGGCCATTATGCTTTTAGAGCAACAGGGCAAGCTCGACTACAACGATTTATTGCAAGACTATTTTCCCAACTTACCTTATGATGGGGTTACTATAAAGCAAATGCTCCACCACACCTCAGGGTTGCCAGACTACATGAAACTTTTTTATGACCATTGGGATAAAACAAAAGTAGCAGGCAATAAGGAGATTTTGGAGTACTTGGAGCGGTACAGTCCGCCAATGTTATTTGAGCCTGGTGAGAAATATGAATACAGCAATACAGGTTATGTGTTATTGGCCAGCATTGTAGAAGAGGTCAGCGGTACTGATTTTATTGATTTCGTGGATAATGAACTGTTTGAAAAAGCTGGTTTGAGCCAAACAGCTATAAGAAGTAAAGAGGAAAAATTACAAATGAATGATATGGCTTGGGGATACATCTTTGATGCTGAAAAGGCTAGATACATGCCCGCTGATAGTTTTCCGTATACAGATTATGCCACTTTTTTAGGCGAACGGAAAGGCCCCGGTAGGGTTTCTTCAAATGCTTCAGACTTGTTTAAATGGGATGCCTTTTTAAGAACAGGAGGCTTGTTCGCCGACTCTACTTTACAAGCGGCTTATTCGCCTGCTCAATTAAATAATGGAGAAAGTTTTCCCTATGGCTTTGGATGGGATATTGTAGCAACTGAAGATGGGCAAAAAATCATTAAGCACAATGGCGAAAATCCTGGGTATAGGACCATCTTTATCCGTTTACCTGCAAAAAAAAGGGTGGTTGTACTGCTCACTAACAATCAGCCACCGGGTTTTGGTAAGCTTACCTCTGAGTTAGAAAAGCTGATAATAAAATAAAAAACACCTTGCATATAAATCCAAGGTGTTTTTATGATTTATCAATTGTATACTAAAGTGAAAGTGGTTCGAGGGTTTTCATAGTGAAAAGTTTGCAGTGCAGACACCACAAACGACAGTTTTGATTTTTTCTTTGTCCCAAACCAATTCTTGTTGAGTAATAATATCTAACTTATTTTCCTCCTCTAGAAGATGATCTTGACCTAGACGAACCGCCGTATCTTGAACTTGATCGGCTTGTTCTTCCGCCTGAGCTTCTTGAGATGTTATTGTTCACCCTACTCCTTAATGCGCTATTGGTTGTACTCCTGCGATGGAAAGCCGGGTTTTGTTTTCTTGATGCATCAGAAAGCGTACCGTACCTGTACCTGCCGTTTGTAGAGGTTCCATAGTATGGTCTTCTGCCTCGATAATTGTTGTAATAATCGTAATAGCCGGTTCTGTAAACAGGGCCGGCAACTAGACCGATCATAGAGCTCATAAATGCATATTGCCCATAAAATGCCCAAAAAGAATTGCCGCTGTTATCTGTGCGCCATCTTCCGTACTGATCGTTGCCTACATATCTAGAGTAACCTGGAGGGGAGGTTTCCTTAGTTACTTTGCCATCAACTTTCGAGGCGATTTCCATGCCCATATCGTTTTCATAAAAAGAAAAGGTGTTTTCAGAAACCTCGTACCATTCGGTAAGCTCTTCATAAGGCGTACCATCTTCTTTCTCCTTAATGATTTTGTACTTGTGCTTATAAGTATCAGGCCAACCGCCTTCAACATCCATATCGTATAAGATAATGGTAAAGTTTTTTTCCTGATCCAAGTCTCTGATTAAGGTGTCCACCGGAGATTTTTCATAGCCTCCACCGCAAGAAACAAAGATCAAACTTGTAAGAAGTACTGCGAATTTGGTTAAACCGCTTTTAGTAAAACCGATATTGTATTTATCCATACAGTCTAAAGAATTTTATTATAAAAAAAGTCTCTTTTAGTTACGAAGTTAGCAGATTGATGTTGGCTTAAGCTGGTAATATGTTAGAAAATGCCGAGGGGTCTGTGAATTTCCCGATAGATGCTTCAAAAGCGTCGTCATTCCATTGCTCTATGTTCAATACCCACTCTTCAGACTCATCTATGTACTCCCAATTTACAAACTCTTCTGATTCGCCTTTAGATTCTATGTTTTTAAAATAACCGGGGCGTTCGCTTTCCCGGTAAAAAGTTTTTCCATCGTGCTCTACAATCTTTGGTGGCCGCCCGCTATCGCGAATGCTATCCTCTACAGACTCATCTAGCTTACCAAAATTGATTTTTCTAGAAACAATGATGTAGAGTTCGTCATCTTCTTCGATATAGAGGTATACTTCATCATCAGCACAAACTAGCTTGTACTCATAAGTAAAATATTCATTGCCCCAATCATACTCATATTCAGCGGCTATTTCCCAAGTTTTAAGGTCATAGTCTAGTATAAAGTTTTTTCGTATGTCTCTGATATGGATGTTGGTAGGATCATAGTGCAGACGTTCCTCTTCATCTTTCTTCTTCTTTTTAAAAAAACCGAAAGCCATTTATTTAATAATTTATATGTTAAAAAAATGTGCTGCTAGAGCAGCTATTCACCAAAAAGCACTTTATTTCTTATGAAAACCAGCCTAAGCACAGGCCACTCGAACCACTCCAATTAAAAAACTTTTTTTGAGATAAACAGCAGAAATCCTAAAAAAATTTTTTTGAAAGTAGTTCTGGTGTAACGCCTAAGCTATTTATAGCCCAACAATAAAACCCAAATAATGATTTATAAAAGTTCAGATAAAATCTTTGCAAATGCTTTGTTGTTACATTATACTTCAACAAATATCTTTACTTCCCTTTTGCAAAACATGGTTTACGCAGCATTTTATCGCTAAAAAAGTTAGGCTAAACACTTTATTTGTGCCTAAACAGCCTAAAATCGCTTTTTTTTATTTTTAAATGCATGGTAAAGTATAAATAATTATTTTGCATGAGGTTTATTTAATAAAAGCCAACGTACCAATTTTATAGATGAGTAGTAAGCGAAAAATATTATTCTTAGGGGAGACCATTACCATTGTGCAACATTCGGCACCCTCTTTTCTTGAAATGATATTTTACGGTTATACTAATAAAGATGAATTTCAAAAAGCTTGGCAACAACTTTACGACATCGTTCAAAAAAGCACTGCATCTCGACTTGTATTAGACCAAAAATACATGCACGTACAACCAGAATCTTTCGATTGGTTTAGGGAAGTTTTTGTACAGTCTGTGGAACCACTAAGCGGAAATCTACACGTAGCCATTATCCCTGCAGTCAATTTTTTGGGTGAATATCAAGTAAAACAAGATGTAACTTATCTATTGGGAATC
>CAKZMZ010000003.1 GCA_937129345.1 uncultured Thalassovita sp.
GCTTTAGCAGCTTCTGAACAACAAGCCGGTTTTACTAAGCTTTCTCAACTACCATTTTACTTGTTTACAGCTAACCTAATACTTTTTACCTTTAATTTGATTCCTGCTTTCCCGATGGATGGTGGTAGAATTTTAAGGGCTTTGTTATCGATGAAGTTGGATCGTGTAAAAGCGACCAAAACAGCTGCAACAACAGGACAAGTATTGGCCGTAGGTTTTTTTGTGATTGGCCTAATGTACAATCCTATTCTTGCACTAATAGCTATATTTATATTTTTTGGTGCGAGGAGCGAAAACCTCGCTGTTAAAAGTCAACAGCTTTTAGAAGGTTATGAAGTGCAGGATGCTATGAGTACAGACTATATTTCTGTACATCCTGATGAACCTATAGAAGATGCCACTAGAAAAATGGTGCAAGGTCCAGATATGGACTTACTTGTTGTAAATAGTGAGCACGAGATAATAGGCATACTTACTAGAGAAAAACTGATTGAAGAGTCGAAGAAAGGAGAGCGCAAAGATGATAGCGTTAAATCGATTATGACCAAAAAGTTTAAACCTATTAAAGATGATATTCCGCTTTCAGAAATTTATATGACTTTGCAGCAAAAAAGGAATAAGTTGTTTCCTGTTACAGATGGCAACGGCTTAAAAGGGGTTATTAACTTAAATAAAATTCAACAATTTATAATGATGAGGGCCAAAGGCTTTCAGTACTAAATTTCAAACTATATATTATGAGTAGCAATTTCAGTAATTTAAAAAGAAATATTGAGCAGAAGAGAAAGAAGCTAAAAATGGAGCATCCAGAAATCTACGAAAGTCTTTCTGATGTACCTAATGTAGAAAAGAACAGTGAAGGTAAGACCATTCTAAAAAACTACTTGTCGACAATTGGTCGACTTCTACACACACACCCAAGAAAGCGTTACCTACACATTTAATACACAGTTAAAAAAACCTCCTTTTAAGGAGGTTTTTTTTAGCTTTCTACTTTTGCAATCGACAAACCTTTGATTACTTCTAAATCGGGTTTTTGCTTTTTTAAATTTTCAACTGCTTCATCAGTAACCTGTGTTTGCCAGAGATACAGTTTTTTGAGTTTAGGAAGTTTGGCCAAATGCTTCAAGCCTTCATCGGTAACCTGTGTTCCATACAGGTTGAGGTATTCTAAATACTGCAGATTGCTTATGTGTTTCAAACCCTCATCCCCAACAGGGTTTCTCTCTAATCTCAATCGCATCAAATTCGGGAAAGCACCCACGGTTTCCATCTGTTGGTCAGTAATTTCAGAACCTGATAAATTGAGCCATAAGATTTGATCTTTAATTTCACTCAACGCTGTAAGGTCTAAATTGGCACTTCCTCTAACATCTAAAAACGGCACATTAGAAGCAATAGGGGCAACATAAAAACCGGTACCATTTACTTTGTTAAGCGTTTCGGGCGAAGCTTCAGCCACGTTTACGGCAGGCAGTTGCGTAGCACCTTGCTCCGGTTCTAGACCTACTTCAATAGATACGAGCTTAACCATTTCTTCAGGCACTTCTAACTCAGCCATTTTCTTTTCAGGTTCAGCACCACTTTCAATCCACCATTTTATGATTTCCACTTGCTCATCGGTCAAGGGCGTTTTTCCTTCAGGCGGCATAAATTCTTCATCTGCGTGTGGTAAAGTAATTCTATGGAATAGCTCACTAGCCACCGCATCACCGGCTACAATAGTGTTACCATGTTCACCACCTTTCATCAACTCTTCAAAAGAAGTCATTAAAAGTTCGCCCTTCATTTTATCGGTATTGTGGCAGCTTACGCACCTCAATTCTAACATAGGTTGTACCACATCTTCAAAAACTAGAGCAGAGTCTAGGTTGGTAATTTCCCTACGTTCTCTTTTTTCTTTGATTTCTATGCCCGCTAGTTTTTTAACAGGGTCGGGGAGGTGTTGGGTAAGATAAGTCGATCCATGTGTTAAGTTACCCCCCAAATGACCTGTACTACCCAAAAGTGCCATGGTTACTATCAAAGAACCGTAATAAGCTTTTGCGGGTACTTTTACCAAACCACTTTTTATAAGGTATGCAGTAGCGGCTACCGCAGTAAGGATAATTCCTGAATTTTGGTGCAGGTCTAGCGCCTCTTGGTTATAGCCTCCATCGTTGGCGAGCATTAAGCCAAAAATACAGGCAGCTAGTGCACTAATGGTACCTAGCAATAAAGTAAAAGGCACTGCAGCTTCTAGTGCTTTGTACTTTGGGTATCTACTGGCAACTTCCATAATAGCTGCCAGCATTAAAAAGCCAATGGGCAAATGCACTATCAGTGGGTGGAATCTACCAAAAAATAATACAATGTCTACTAACATCTGTGTTCAGTTTGTTGAATAATCTAATTTAAACCCGCTCTAACTTAACAGGATAGGTTTTACCTGAATTCCACTGCGGCACGTAAATATTTTCCTCACCATCTATGCATACATCATGTGGATTCATAAACCAAGTTCCTAATGATTTAAGTGGCTGCAGTTTTCCGTCTTTATAAACAGGTGCCTCACCTCCAGGTGCCGAAACAGCCTTATAATCTTTGTCCATGGCCAGTACAAAGCCATCGTAATAGTCCCAAGATTGGCCTACAATTACTGAAAAATACAGATTCTCACCTGCTAGTACCGGGCGGCAAATCCATGCACCTGGTGTTGGAACAGTATCTATGTACTTACCATCTAAACTGTATCGCTTAAACTCTTGTGTGGCCCTTGAAGTCACCAATAAAACAGGTGTACCTGAACGTGTATCTACACATACACCATGTGCATTTTGTACATTTTCATCTTTCTCGCCTTTGCCCGCAAAATGTCTGATATACTCACCTTGGGCATTGTACTGAATTATATAATCCAATCCATAACCATCTGCCACGTAAAAATCTCCATTAGGAGCAACGGCTACTTCTGTTGGTTTAAATTGCCCAGGGTAATCGTAAGCGCCTGTTTCTCGAGGGTAATCCAGCTTTAAAATAACTCTTCCATCTAGGGTAGTTTTAAAAACCTGATGCCTGTCTGTATCGGTAATGAATAAAAACTGCTCGTCGTTTTCATCTGCTAAGGTTAGTCCATGCGCCCCCGGAAAGTCTTGCCCCCATGTTTTAATTACTTTGCCCGATTTATCGTAAATAAGTACATTGTTTTTGGTTTCATTAGTAAGCAAAATCAACCTGCCTTGGGCATCTTGCACCATTTCGTGGCAATCTTTTACAGGTATTTTAGAAGGGTCTTGCACGCCCCATTCTTTATGCACTTTGTACTGCATATTGCCATGCCCAATAATATTGGAGGTATATTTATTTTTATGCAAGATATTGAATGAAAAGGCGGGTGCTGCTAAAGTGCCTGCTCCTACAGTTGCTACGGTTTTTAATATTTTCCTTCTTTCTTTTTGCATGTTTCAGTTAGTTTATATTCGGATAATGGTGTTACGTTAAAATATCTTTCACTACATGGCCATGTACATCGGTTAACCTAAAGCGCCTACCCTGAAACTTATAGGTGAGCTTTTCATGGTCTATACCTAACAAATGTAAGAGAGTTGCTTGGAAATCGTGCACGTGCACAGGATTTTCGGCTACGTTATATCCGAATTCATCGGTTGCACCGTATGAAAAGCCTTTTTTTACACCGCCACCGGCCATCCAAACAGTAAAACAACGTGGGTGGTGATCTCTACCATAGTTGGTTTTTGTCAGCTTACCTTGAGAATAATTTGTACGACCAAATTCTCCACCCCAAATTACTAAGGTATCTTCTAAAAGGCCTCTTTGCTTTAAATCTGTGATCAAAGCGGCTGATGCCTGATCGGTTTCTTTGGCTTGGTTTTTAATGGCATTAGGCAAGTTGCCATGTTGGTCCCAACCTTGGTGGTATAACTGTATGAAACGCACACCGCGTTCTGCCAACCTTCTCGCCAAAAGGCAATTGGCAGCAAAAGTACCTGGATCACGAGAGTCTTCTCCGTACATATCATAAATATACTCAGGCTCGCTTGAAGTGTCCATTACTTCTGGCACAGAAGTTTGCATGCGGTAGGCCATTTCGTATTGGGCTATTCTCGCATTTATTTCAGCATCACCTGTATCGTTGAATTGTTGCTCTTGTAATTTTTGCAGGTAATCTAACTGCATGCGCCTGTCTTCTGGGTCAAAACCTGGAGGATTGTTCAAATACAAAACTGCATCTTTGCCCGCTCTAAATTGTACGCCTTGATGCTCAGAAGGCAAAAAGCCATTACCCCAAAGTCTGGCGTATAGAGGTTGCCCCATTTTATTTTTGGTTACCAAAACCACGAAGGCAGGCAGGTTTTCGTTTTCGCTGCCCAAACCGTAGTTGAGCCAAGAACCAATGGAAGGCCTACCTGGAAACTGAGACCCCGTTTGAATGAAAGTTACTGCCGGATCGTGGTTGATTGCCTCGGTGTACATAGATTTTATAAAGCAGAGTTCATCGACCACCTTGGCTGTATGTGGCATCAGTTCGCTTACCCAAGCCCTTGATTCTCCGTATTGTGCAAAATCAAACTGCGAACCTGCTAGGGGGAAAGAAGATTGCCCTGCGGTCATGCCCGTGAGGCGTTGCTCGCCACGAACTGATGCTGGTAAATCCTGACCGTTTCTTTCTCTTAAAAGTGGTTTAGGGTCGAAAGTCTCCAATTGAGAAGGCCCACCGCTTTGGAAGAGGTAGATGACCCTTTTCACTTTTGGAGGAAAATGGGGCTGACCAACTGGAGTAAAGTTTGATTTGCCCAAAGCTTCCATGGGGTTCATTAAGCCAGCCAAACCTAAAGCACCCAAGCCCAATGAGGTTTTGGTGAGGAAGTCTCTGCGGCTATATGTTTTTTCGTAGTTATGACAATGGTCCATAAACTGTATTATCTTTTGGTATAAACTTCGTCGTGATTTAATAGAGTACTGCTTACTATGCTCAAAGCAGCTGTTTCTGGGGTTTTGTATTCCCTTTCAATTTTGTATTCTCCTACCGCCAATAAATCATTTACTTTTTTAGGCGATTTTTTAAAGTTGGCTAAAGTCTCAGAATACATATTTTGCAAAATCTCTACTTCATTATCTTTTGGCGTTCTGCCTGTGGCCAACCTAAAAGCATGCGTAAGTTGTTGTGCTGTACGCTCAGAGACTGTGCCCGCAACTTCTTTCTGGACACGAACGGCCATAACTTTGGCGGCTTCTACAAACTGTGGGTCGTTCAACAATACCAAGGCTTGTAGAGGCGTATTGGTTTTTTCTCGCTTAACGGTACAAACATCGCGATTGGGCGCATCAAAGGCAATCATAGAAGGGTGGGGGCTAGTCCTTCTTACAAAAGTATATAAACTCCTTCTGTAAAGACTGTCTCCTTTGTCTGGTTTGTAATGCAATAATTCGTGCGAGAAGTTGCCCTTTTCTATCCATAAACCTTCTGGCTGATAGGGTTTTACACTTTTACCACCTATTTGGTTTACCAAAAGCCCGCTTGCCGCCAAGGCATTGTCTCTAATAACCTCTGCTGGTAACCTGCCCGACGGGCCTCTAGCTAAAAGCACGTTGTTCGGGTCTTTTTGTTTGAGTTCTGGTGTTATGGTGGATTTCTGTCTGTAAGTCGCCGACATTACCATAGTTTTAAGCAATTGTTTCACATCCCAACCACTTTCCATAAAGTTGATGGCTAGCCAATCTAATAATTTGGGGTGGGTGGGCAAACTACCTTGCAAACCAAAATCATGGGGAGTATCTACAATACCCTTACCGAAAATCATTTGCCAATAGCGGTTTACGGTAACTCGGGCTGTTAGTGGATTTTCTTTGCTTGTGAGCCACTTGGCCAAACCAATTCTATTTCTCGGTAAATCTTCAGGAAATTTTAACACACTTTCGGGGGTATCTGGCAGTACTTTTTCCTTTGGCGCATCGTACATGCCTCTATCCAACACATGCATGTCCCTTGTTTTATCCATTTCTTCCATTACCATTACCTCGGGAATAGGCTCAATGATCTCTCTCCTTTTCTTAACTACTTCTTGAACTTGACTCATCAAATCCCGATAAGTATCGCTGTTTTTAGCCAAATAATACTCATGCTGCATTTGCTCAGGAAGTGTTTTAATCGGGGTAAGATTGTGATTTAACGTGGATTCATACAAATGAGTAATCTCTGCTTCCGTAAGTAGATTTTTGAAAATTCTGATTTCATCAACAGCACCTTTATAAATACCAAACTCCCCGGTAAAAGCACGGTAAGCCTTGCCAATCCGCACTGGCTTGTTTACAATTTTGTGATCGCCCGACCTAACTGTTCTTATAGATTTATAAAGTCTATTATATAAGGTGTTGGTTTCGACTTTTTCTCCATTTACAAATATATTCACTCCTTTAGCATCAGCAGTTCCATCATAAGTAAATGCCAACTGCGTCCATTCGCCCACTGATATGGATGTTTCAGACTTAAGGTGCACCAAGTTATGAGGCAGTGAATGGATGATTTTCACAGCAGGATGATTGGCACTATCCAAATAAAATTCCCAACCCCGCCAAAAATCATTTTTGGCTCCTGCAGTACCAATAAAAGTTTGTATTTTGTTTTTAATATCAGGTTTCACCCAAATTACTATTGTGTATTCCTCTTCCAATTCCAGTGCGCCAACTTCTTCTAAATTGAGGGTTTCATAGCCATCATCAAAATGGATGGCCTTTCCCTTTATGCCTTCTACTAATTGAGGCTCACTGCTAATACTGGTTTTTGTATTATTATCTATGTATTTCCTGTCTTTATTCTGTGCTATTTTTTCAATAGGATAATAACCTATAGGCTTGGGTAGGTTTACTGTTTTTTCATCAGGTAAACTCGAAATAAAATCAAGCAAGCCTGTTTTATCTTTTTTCAGCTTTTCTGCTGAGGTGAGCAGCTCTTCTTTAACCGCATCCAGACTGTCGATCATATGTTTTTCTTGCTCAGAAGGGAGCATGAGCATAGGCCCATAATTCCCGTCGTCACCTGTCATGCCTAATTCTTTCACATTGTTATAAAAAGCTGATAGCGCATAATAGTCTTTTTGAGAGATGGGGTCGAATTTGTGGTCATGGCATTGGGCGCATTCCATGGTTAAGCCCAAAAAAGCAGTAGCTGTGGTATTGGCGCGGTCAAACACATATTTGAGTCTGAACTCTTCGTCCACTGCACCGCCCTCGGCCGTCATGGCATGATTACGATTAAAAGCAGTGGCCAATTTTTGCTCATCAGTCGCATTGGGCATCATATCACCTGCGATTTGCCAAGTCACAAACTCGTCATAGGGCATGTTTTCATTAAAAGCATCGATTACCCAATCGCGCCAAGGCCACATTAGGCGGGCACCATCTGCATGCATACCGTGCGAGTCTGCGTAACGCGCTACATCCATCCACTCCAAGGCCATTCTTTCTCCATAAGCCTCAGAGTCTAGTAGTCTGTCAACTACTTTTTCATAAGCGTTTGGGCTATCATCTGCTAAAAAGGCATCAATCTCTTCAATAGTAGGGGGTAGGCCCGTTAGGTCTAAACTCGCTCTTCTGATCAAGCGTTCCTTGTCGGCTTGCTCGGCAGGAGACAAGCCTTCTGCCTCTAATTTGGCGCGATAGGCGATCAGCGTATTGGGGCAGCGCTG
>CAKZMZ010000004.1 GCA_937129345.1 uncultured Thalassovita sp.
AACAGTTCATCGTTCTGCAAGGCCATAGCCCTTTCGTGCTTCTTTCTTTGTGAGATATCTCTTTGTAAAGAAATAAATCCTTTTTGGCTGCCATCTTTTGTAAATACAGGTTGTATATCTATGGCTACCCAGTAACTTTTTTTCTCCTTCGTGTAATTGATGATCTCTACATTGACTCCTTGTAAATTTTTAATGGCGTGGGACATTTCCTGAATGGCCTTCTTGTCTGTGGCTTCACCTTGTAGAAAATCCCCGGGTTTCATACCGAGTACCTCATTGAGTTGGTAGCCTGTCAATTGATTGAAACCCTTGTTCACCCATTCTATTTTCCCTGCATTGTCTGTGATTACTACTGCATTATCTGTTTTTTCGGCAACTAGTGCCAGTTTTTTGAGCTCCTCTTCAATGATGATTTTTTGGGTTATGTCAGCTGAGACCCCAATCATATACATTGGTACACCCTTGCTATTGAAATACATTTCGCCATAGCCATTGATCCAACGGGTTGCCCCTGATTTGTCTATAATCCTTAGTTCTATATACCATTCTTTTTTACCACTTTTCACAAAATCCTTCAAGAATTTTTGAAAATCTTCTAAATCTTCAGGATGTATGTATCTATTTAAATCCTCAAAGGTTTCTACGGATTCTCCAGCTTTTAATCCAAGTAGCTTTTCCAAATTTTCGTCCCATACTATTTTTTCTTCTTTGACATGCCATTCCCAAATACCCATTTTGGCAGCTTTTAATGCCATTTTCAAGCGTTTTTCTTCTGTAATGAGAGCTTGTTCTCTTCGTCTTCTTTCAGTAATGTCTCTTGAAATAGTGACGATACTATCTATACGGCCTTGCTTGAAAATTGGGCTCGATATGGTCTCTAACCAAATATATTCGCCATTGGCTTTTCTGTAACGGTATTGTACTATGGGGTTTTTGCCTGCTAAAACTGCCTCATGAGATTCTTTTACAACTTTTTCAGCATCTTCTTCATTAAAAAACTCGTACGGATTCTTTCCTATAAGTTCAGAGGGCTTGTATCCCAATAGTTGCTCGGATGATGGAGATACATACCTGTAAGTTCCATCGGCCTCGTGTGTACAGATTAGATCAGAACTGTTCTCTGCTATTA
This sequence comes from uncultured Thalassovita sp., assembly GCA_937129345.1. GTDB lineage: Bacteria > Bacteroidota > Bacteroidia > Cytophagales > Flammeovirgaceae > Chondrinema. The sequence continues at coordinate 1,130 of CAKZMZ010000004.1, forward strand.
GCCTGAACCTTTCTTCGCTTTCCCTTAAGATTTCTTCGGCTTCAACTTGTTCGGTAATGTCTTGAAAAACACCGTATATTTTATAGGGCTTTCCATTTCTGCTTTCTCTTTTTCCTAAAACCCGTACCCAAATTAGCTTCTCTTTGGCAGTTATGAGCTTTAATTTCACATCAAACTCTTCTCCATTATTAATAAGTGATCCTACCCTTTCTTGGATGATTGCCCTATGGTCTTTATAGTAAAAATTGATGGCCTGTTTTAGGTCTATTGTGTTGTTTAATGGCAGTTCATGAATGTGGTAGGTTTCTTCGCTCCATACAGGTGACATATCTTCTAGGTACACCTCCCAACCTCCAATTTTTGCCGTACTGCCTAGTTGGTTTAAAAACTTGATGGATTTGTTCAATTCTTCCCTTAGGCTATCAACCAAAGAAAGGGTGTTGTTGCTAAGTGATTTGTGAGAAGCTTTTTGCTTTAACAGATGGATGTTGGCAATGGCTTTATTTGCCTCTTTTGTCAAGTGTATTTGAGCGTAACGGCTTTTACCGCCAATCAATATTTCGACTTGTAGCAAGCTTTGGAGTACAGATTTATGAGTCAAAAAATCTTTGAGCGCTCGTTGGTCTTTTGGCGCCAATATTTCTATAAATGATTTTTGAAGTAGGCTTTCAGTAGTAATACCAAAAAAAATCTGAAAATTACCAGTTATCGCCGATATTTTTCCGGTACTGTCTAATTCTAAGCTTAAAGTATTAGCTAAAAATCTTTCTTCATTTTTTGTGTCGATTGGCATTGTTAAGGGCATTTACCTGGAAAGCATATTATGGCAAATCTACATGGTCTTGTATGTATTAATTTAGTATCAGCCGAATATTGGGTAAGGGTACTTTAAAAGGTCAGTTTAATTGGTTGAATTTAGATATTTGGGGCAATAAGAACAATAGTTAAGAGCTTTATTGTAGAACTTTTTTTAATCAAAAATAAAAGCTCATCTAATCTAGGGAGATATTAATCGCTTTTGTCGATTTTAAATAAGCTGTACACGATGCTTACAGTGTGTACAGCAAACACAATAGATGCTAGTCGCTCTATTTCTGCCTTTTGCTATACTCTTGTAAAATTTTGTTGAGGTCAAATTGCGAAAAATAGAGGTCGAGCGCTTCTTCAACCACGTGCTTAATTTCTTTTCTTTCGTACCAAGCAATGGCTTTTGCCACTTGTATCTGCTCTTTGTTGGCGATAACGGTATAGCGTGTATAACCTTCCTTAGTACCTTTTTCTGAGGCGGGTCTGTCGTTTTTTTTGAGATAGTTTTTTGGCGTATACGTTGTTGGTGGTACGCTAGCACTTTTGGCTTTTTGCTGCTTCTGAAATTTCAATAGTTTTTCCTCAGGTCTTTGCTTTGCCATATCACTTTATTTTACATTTAGATTTAAACTCTTTAAAGTACAGGTTAAATTCATCAAAGAGCTTGTCTTCTGCTACGATTTCCTCAAGAGTAGAAAGCCTTTTGTACCTAGCCAAGTACCGCAAGTTGGATTCAAACATTTTTAATCCCGCAAATTCTAGCTGTTCGATTACTTTGTGTTCTGAAGTTTGATCCCTTTTGTTGAGTACGCCGTAAAGTTCAAAACCAAACTCGTCTTTTAGTTCGCTTATGGTAGCGGTAAAGTCCATGGTGCTAGAAATGTCGAAGGCCGCAGCGACAATAGGGGTAATTACATAGTCAGACACCGCTAAAAGCATTTGTATGTCTGTTCCTTGCAACCTGCCCGGTGTATCTACCAATACCAAGTCGTAGTTGTCTTGAGCATACTTGATCAGGGCGTTAATGTCATCGGTCTCGTAATTGAATGGTACGATCTCAAAGCCCTCGGCTTCTTCATCTTCTTCTAAAGCTCTTGCCTTGTATACCGTTTGCTGAAAATCAGCATCGATCACCAAGATTTTGTAATCTGTTCTTTTGAACAATGCCGCAGCAGTCGAAAGACATAAGAAGCTTTTACCACTGCCTCCCTTTTGTGTTGCGAAACAAATAAACTTAGCTGTTTTATTACTCATACAATGTACACAGTTAATACAGTTATTACAATGAGTACAAATTAAGCGAACAGAACCGCTCTTTGCAAGGAGATTTTTATTTTAATTCTTTGTACAACAAATGTTACAGTGAATACACTGTGTACATAAATCGTCTTAGGATACTTTGATATTAAAAGCATTTAAAGAGCACTAAGTAAAAGGATTACATATGCAACATTGATTCTGAAATCCAAAATTGAATGTTTTTAGCGATTTTAAATTATTTAAGTAGTCAGTTTTGCGAATTGTTTCGCAGCCATTTTACAAATTCTTTAAAAGGGCTGATTTAGGATTTAATGACATTGTGAAAATATGAAGTTTATATGTGTACACTGAATGTAGTGTGTTCATGTTATAAAATGCCTTTCTTTATTTGGTTTACTGTTCAAGGACTTACTATCAGAATTTAAAAGAAGCAACTGATTACATAACATACACTGTGTACATTAAATATAATTTTGTTTTGCTCATATTTTATTCTCTTCACTAAATATCACTTGTTAACTGCTTTCAATCCTTGTATAAAGACTCTCTTTAATCAAGCAATCAGTAAAAACGAATAAATCATTTTAAACACAGCTATTATTCGTGATATTTGAAGTTTCAATTCCATTCTTCAAATACCATATAAAAATGAGGAATATTATAAAAAACATCCTTACCTACATATTGACTATTTGCCTGGCCCAAGTAGTACTGGCACAGGGCACTAGGCTTTTAAGACAACCTACCATACATCAGAACAAAATTGTTTTTGTGCATGCCAATGATTTATGGCTAACCGATTTGAATACAGCTTCTACGATGAGGCTGACATCTAATGTAGGAGAGGAGAACAATCCGCATTTTTCACCTAATGGTAGTACGATAGCTTTTACCGCCCAGTATGATGGCAACACAGATGTGTACGTAATGCCTGCCGCTGGAGGTCAACCTAAAAGACTGACATGGCATCCCGGCACTGACCTTGTAACAGGTTGGATGCCCGATGGAGAGCACGTGCTTTTTACCTCAGGGCGTGAGGGTGTTCCCACCAAAGAAGAACGCTTTTATAAGGTGAATATCAATGGAGGTATGCCAGAGTCCTTACCTATCCCAAGGGCTAGGTGCGGTGAGGTTTCACCCGATGGCAAGCATGTAGCTTACCAGCAATTTAGGTTCTGGGATCCAGAATGGCGCAATTACCGCGGAGGGCAGGCCAAACCTATTTGGATTGTTAGCATGGAAGATTACAGTCTCACCACTGTGCCCAGGGGCAATGATGAAGGGCATACCGACCCAGTTTGGCTGGGAAATACTGTCTACTTTCTATCCGAAAGAGATTATGCCAATAACATCTGGTCATACAACATTGAAAATAGTGAATTGAAGCAGGTTACCTTTCACGCTGACTTTGACGTGAAGAGCTTAGATGCAGGCCCAGAAAAAATCGTTTATGAGCAGGGGGGTTATTTGCATTTGCTCACTCCGGAGAGTGGAGAAAGTGAACAGTTGAAGATAGAGGTAAAAGGAGATTTCGAAGAAGCTCGAATACGCTGGGAAGAGGTATCCGCTTCAGGTTTGATCAATGCTTCTTTGTCGCCAAAAGGGAAAAGAGCACTTTTTGAATATAGAGGGGAGGTTTTTACAGTGCCTAAAGAACATGGTAATTGGCGAAATATAAGTAATGACTCGGGAGCGGCGGATAGATATCCAGCTTGGTCACCCGACGGAGAAAAGATAGCTTGGTTTAGCGATAAAGGAGGAGAGTATGCTTTAATGGTTGGCGATCAGTATGGAATGGGAGAGATAAAGACCTACAAAATTCCAGAACCGACTTTCTTTTTCTATCCCACTTGGTCGCCAGATGGTGAGTACATTGCTTTCACTAATACAGACTACCAACTTCAGTACATCAGGCTCTCTACTGGAGAAGTTACTTTGGTAGATACAGAACGCTACGCACATCCCAACAGAACCATGCAGCCGGTGTGGTCGCCAGACAGCAAATGGATTGCCTATTCGAGATTGCAAGAAAATCAGTTTAAGGCCATTATGCTTCACGAGGTATCTACACGTAAAAACCAGCAACTAACCGATGGTATGTCTGATGCCGCTTCGCCAGTTTGGGATGCCAGTGGTAAATATCTTTACTTTTTATCTAGTACCGATTTTGGTTTGAACACAGGTTGGTTAGACATGAGCTCTTATGATAGGCCCGTGACTTATGCCTTGTATGTAACTGTATTGAGTAAGGGCACTCCTTCACCCTTGGCTCCCCAGAGTGATGAGTCGGCTGTAAAAGAGGAGGATGGTAAATCGCCAGAAGAAGTCAATGTGGTAATTGATTTTGAAGACATAGAGCACAGAATGTTGGCTTTGGATATCCCTGAAAGAAACTATACCGCCCTGTTGTCTGCACCTGAAGGCCATATCTTTTATATGGAAAATGTACCCAATGAGCCC
>CAKZMZ010000005.1 GCA_937129345.1 uncultured Thalassovita sp.
CCAGTTAAACAACTCCCCCTTGTTGGAGAACAAACTGGGGCAGCCGCATAAAATTTTTCAAATACGAGTCCTTGTGCCGCCATGCTATCCAAATTGGGCGTAATAATATGCGGATGCCCATTATAACCTGTATCACCCCAACCCAAATCATCTGCCATAATGAGGATGATGTTGGGCATGGGAGTATCTTCATCTTGCTTTTGTTCTACTTCTTGTTTTGTACATGCAAGTAAAAAAAGGCAGATAATCAAATAATATTTTTTCATATAGCCAATATAAAAAGTTTATTGACTACTTCTCAAACCTCAGCCATCTTGCACTATACCCATCTAATGCAATACGTTGACCTAGTTCTAACTTTTCACCTGTAATGGGGTCGCTTACGCTTTTGTAGTTGTACTTTCTAAATAACAAAGAGACTTCCTTGGCTTTCTCGTCATTTACAAAGAAATAGTGATCGGCGTCTGGTGCGGCTAGTCTGTACACCATAGCTCCCTCACAAGCATATGGCGATACCAAATTACCCATGGTGTGTTTCACTGTCCAGTCTTCTATAAAGGTGTTGCCGGGCGCTTGCATGGCAAATGAGGCATCTGCTGCAAGAATAATGGCTTCTCCTTCGCCGTATTTATGCGAGGTTACTGCTGGCAAACCTGATTCAAAAGTTTCTACTACCTCGGCTTCTGTTGGGGTAATCTTAAAATAAAAACCTTCTAAGGCATGGTTTTCAATTTTCTGCACTACATTGTTCGAGTATTGCATATCCGCGATAGAAGCGCCAAATATTTTCTCAAAAGCAGTTCCTTTTCCTGTTTTGAGCACCCTACCTTGTGCATCCCACCATCCACTGGGAGCATCAATCACAAGCCTTCCTCCATTCTTCACATATTCATCCAAAATCGGAAATAACTCATCGTTAATGGCTGCTTGGGCTGGCATATAAATCACTTTGTAGCGCTTGCCCAAACCTTTGGCCAAATCTTTAGGGGTAACATGTTCCCAAGGAATGTTGGCATTGATCAAAGCCCTACTAATACCAATTCTGGCCTTTACAGGGTAATGCTTAAAATGCGTTCTGCCTGGTCCAGCTACCGCAGACCAAATGGCCTCGTTGTCCCAATTGACCAACACACCAACGTAAGGCTCTTTGTGTGCTGCCCATAATTCATCTCTGTATTTGTCTGCCGCTTTGGCAATTTTGCCTGCCACGATCGCTCTTGGGCTAGGCTCCATTTGCCTGTTTAATAAAGCGTACTCACCAGACTCCCAACCTGCATTTCGGTAATTCCAAGACCAAAGACCTACGCCTTTAAATCCACCTGCTAGGTATGACAAAAGTAACTGGCGCATAGTACCTTCATTTACGGTAAAACCAGCCGTTTCAAAATTGGCAAAAATGTCCCAACCTTTACCACCTGAAAGTTGCTGCGGCCCACCGGTACTCTCCCAAGTGGCTGCCCAACCGCCTTTAAACCAGTCGGTAGCAATAGAAGATTGCATATAAATACAAGGGGCTACTTCATAATCCACTTCCTCGTAGTGCCATGCCAAGTGGATGGAGGGATAAAAAGAGCCTCTTTCGGTCATCGTTTCGGCAATGCCTTCCATATCGGTAGCACGTGAGGCAAATGGCAAGAAAAGTCCCATCTCCCCTCCTGCTCTAGTAGGCTGTTCAGGATAAACATTTTGCTTAAAGAACTTCACATTCTCCAAGTACATATCTGCTTTAAAGCGTAGAATATCTTTAACCTTGCCATATTCCCTACCACTCCTCGGAATGATCACATATTCTCCCTCTTCATTATAACTCACCAAAGGGTCGTTCTCAAAATCGTCCCAAGAAGTATAAGGCTCGCCAGCAATACCCACTTCATATTGGTTCCATGCGTTGGCCAATTCATCAATAGATTTGTATTTTTCTTTTATCCACTTTTTAAAAGGGGCGACATCATCTGGTCTTAATACACCATCAGGTACGTGTTTGTATCTCTCAAACTCATCTTGCCCTGGCAATGGATCACGCCATGTAGAAAGGTGTTTTTCTAATACCTTGGTTTGGTATTCCCACATTTTAGGATGCTCTCGTGCTTCTTGTATGGACATATTTTTGGGCAGACCAATCTTTTTCAATAATTCCGGTGTGATGTCTTCCCAACCGCCTTGCCCGTACCAAAAGGGGATGATGCCTTCTTCTAAGGCAATTTTGAGCGTCTTTTTTGTAGGCCACTCTGGGGTACTCATAGTTTGTTTCAGATTGGTGAAGCCCAATTCCTTCATCATCCTAAAATGCTTACGCAAATCTTCTTCGGTGGCGCCTGCCCAAGGCAAAAATACCACACCAAAAGGCATGGGGGCAATTTTTCTGAACTTCTGTTGCATGGGGCTGTCATGCATAGAGTCGTATAAATCGTGATAAAACTCGTCTTCTTGTGCATATATATTGAAGCAAAAGACAATGGTAAATACTAATGTAAAAATCGATTGTAGTTGGTTTTTCATCTCTTTGATAGATTTAATTTATTTCTGTAGTGGTGGTAATGGCGCTATTGACTGCTCAAAAGCCGCCATCTTTTCTTTGAGTTCTTTTACTTTTTCAGGATGCTTTAAGGCCAAATTTTCTTGCTCGCCAATATCTTCTGCTAGGTTAAAGAGTAAATCTTCTGGATGCGGCATGGGTTCTCCCCGTACTCTGTCAGGGTTGGCCAATTTCAACTTCCAATCGCCTGAGCGTACAGAATTTAATTGATCCATTCTGTAGAAAAAGAAATCTCTTTCCTTATTAGGGTCTAGGGTGAGTAAATTCTCGCCATTCAGTGCTAAATCTTCGGGTAATGGGTAGTCAATGATTGAGGCAAATGTGGGCAGCCAATCGCACATAATACTGGGGATATTATTAACTTGGCCACCTTCAAAATAGCCTTTACCATAGGCAATGGTCGGCACTCTTATGCCACCTTCAAAAGTGGTTTGCTTGCGACCTCTAAGGGGCGCGTTGCTGCCAGTTGGCTCTCTGTTTCCCCAACGCTGAGGTACTACCCTACCGCCATTATCGCTACTAAACACCACAATGGTATTTTCTGCTAAACCAAGGTCTTCTAAGGCTTTTAGTAATTCTCCCACACTATTGTCAAGCTCCTGCACCACATCGCCATACAAGCCATATTTTGAGGTGCCTTTAAACTCTGCTGAAACATACAGCGGTTCATGCGGAAAGGTATGCGGCCAATACAAGAAAAAAGGCTTTTCTTGATTTTTGGCTACAAATTTAATGGCTTCTGCAGTGTATCTTTGGGTGAGTGTAGATTGATAAACAGGTTGATCAATAATGGTCGTGTCTCGGTATAGAGCCAAATCTTGCTTAGGTTTGTAGTCGGGATTCCATGGAACGGGCCAATCCATATCATTGGAATATCTCAATCCAAAAAACTGATCAAACCCATGGTTTAAAGGGTGGAATTGTGGCTCATGACCCAAGTGCCACTTGCCTATGCAAGCGGTTGCATAGCCCTCTTCTTTAAACATCTCTGCCATGGTAAAAGTCTCGGGATTTAAACCGCCCTTGCTATGCGGGAAAAATACTGGCCCAATGCCATTGATAATGGGGTATTGGCCTGTCATCAATCCGGCTCTTGAAGGTGAGCATATTGGCGAAGTACTGTAAAAATCGGTATAGCGAATACCTTTGGCTGCAAGTGCATCTAGGTGCGGTGTGTAAATACTATCGCTGCCGTAACAACTTAAATCGCCATAACCCAAATCATCCGCATAAATAAAAACCACATTGGGTGGCTTTGGTGTTTCCTCTTCTTTGGGAGGCTGGCTACATTGCACTAACCAAATGGCTAATAGTATAAGTAAATATATATTTTTCATTTTCAAGTTAATTATTCTTCCAAATTATTTAAAAGCTTATGATTGGAAGCATAATTACTTGTTCAAATATTAGAAAGACTTTTTCATTTACTTACAAGAGAAAATCCTATCTTTTTCTTAGGCTGTCTAGCGCATTTTTTTCATAAGCTCCTACCTTCGCTGCCCATGCTTCATATAAAGTAATGAGTTCTTCTACTTTTTCAGGATGCTCTTCGGCGAGATTGTTGACCTCTACAGGATCTTCTGCCAAATTATATAGTTCCCAATTATTATCTCTGCCTTTTCCTGGCACTCTCCAAGCAGAAACCAGTTTCCAATCTCCCTGCCTTACCGCTTTATTGAATTGATGCTCCCAGAAAAGTGGTTGCACTCTCTCCATCTTAGTTTGACCAAAAAATAAAGGAAGTAGAGAGGCTCCTGCTGTTGGTGTAACTTCAATATCATTATTGGTTTTTGGGTAATCTACTCCTGCCAAATCTAATATGGTAGGTAAAACATCAATGATGTGCCCTACACTTTCGTGTTGAATTTGCCCGGCTTGTATCTTTTTAGGGTAATGGGCGATGAACGGCGTTTTGATTCCGCCTTCGTACAAAAAGGATTTAAAGTAGCGGTAAGGCGTATTGCTCACATTCGCCCAGGGTAATTCGTAGGCTGGAAAAGAGCGTTCGCCACCTTGCTCACCATCGTTAGGATAAACAATCCAAGGGCCAAGTGGATCTTCTT
>CAKZMZ010000006.1 GCA_937129345.1 uncultured Thalassovita sp.
GCAAAATAACCAATGAACGGCTCTCGCTCTCGGTAGCCATTGTAATCCAAGGTTGAATAGGATGTATAGCTGTACAAGCCTAGCGTGGTCTGACTGGCATCATCCGAAGGTAGAAATAGATTGTTCCTCAAATGTACATTAGAACCTGGCTTGTCGTCGCGGGTAAAAATGCCGCTCGATGTATTGTGATAGGCGACAATGCCCGCGGGGTACATACCCCAAAACTTAAAGGTAGAAGCATCGCCGCTATTGTACACCACATTGCGCACCCAATAAACGGGTCCACCCAAAACTGGCTGGTTGGAGAGTGCCTGCTGCCCCGAGTTAAAACAGCGGTTCCTCAACACACGGATGTTGTGCATCCCACCATCTGCCTCAATAAAATTATCATTACAGATAAAAATATCATTGTTGTAAAAATCGATGGCGGCGCTTTTTAGGTCGGGGTCCTTTTCGGGTCGGGCATGGGTGCAGACATCAATGCCATCAAAGAAATATTTTACTGTGTTATAGCAGACCACATGACCTTGGCCATAGACTTTTACCGCGTAGTAAGAAGCGATGCGCTGTACATTTTTGCCGTTTTCAATCTTGTTATGGTACACTTTGGTACTGTCCTCCCTGCCGATGAACACGTTATCGGCAATGTAGTAATTTCTGGAACCTTCAAACTGTGCCTGTATGCCTATGCCGATGTCTTCAAAATGGCAATTCTCTACGATCAGCCCATCGGCACCATAGGCGTTCATAAGACCTGCCCTTATGGCCACATCGGTATTTCTCAGGGTAATGCCTTCAATGTAATGATGGTCAGCTGCAGTGAGGTCGAACAAAACAGCCGCCTCATTACCATCAAAAACCACTTCCCCATCGCCCGCTGCTGTAATCACGATAGGCTTTTCTTCAGTTCCTTTTTGGGTGAAGAAATAGGTGCCATCAAAGGTGAGCCCGTGGAAATCTCTGTAATTGGTAAAATCTGCCCTGTACTCGCCTGCATGCACCAAGATCTTATCGCCAGCCTGTACGGGATCGGTAGTGAGGATCCAATCGGCATAGCGCGGATAACCATAATAGGCATGCAGCAGACCATCGTAAGCGGGCTGTTCTTTTTCGCCTTCCCAATCTTGTGGATAAACATGCCGCACCTCTCCGCCTTCGGGCATGCTTGGCTTGGCTCGGGTGCTCAGAGTGAGCAGTTTTTCCGTTTCACCTTCTACGCCATCAGGGTCTGAAAGTGTGAGTTTGCACTCGTAGGTTGTGTTTGGTTCTAAGTCGATGATGCTGCCCGCGAACATATTTTCGGTTACGTATTTCCATTCGGGCGTACCTGCCTGTTCCCCTCCTATGCGTAGCAAGGGCATACTTTTTTGCCAGGTTTCTGTTCCCTGCTTTTTGTAGGAAACCTCCACTTGGGCATTCCTATTTTCATCGCCTTCTATGTACCACTCAAAACCTAGGCAGATTAGTGTGGGTGGCTCTGCGATCAACTTCCCTGTTTTGGTTTGGTCCTTAGCAATTAGCGAAAAGGAAAGCAAGCTAAAAAAAAGTAATGCTCCATCCCCTTAAAATTTTCTTCGTAAGTGTTCTTTTCATATTCATTTCTTAAGTCCATTGGATGAAAAACTAGCGCAGTTCTGCAATCATTTTTACCTCTTTTTTGCTTAATGCCCTGTTGTACAATCGCAAGTCTGATAAATACCCTTGGAAACTGTCTCCATTGGCTTTGCCGCCTATGGTAATTGGGCTATCAGTAAATGACGGGGCAAAAACTTGGTCGACTTGCCCAATCGGTTCGCCATCTATAAAATAGGTTACCATCCCTGTGGTATGGTCCATCACTACGGCTAGATGTTTCCAAATATTTCTCTCAAAATCGTAGTTGACTACATAGTCTTTCCAAGCGCCATTCCAAGTGGTAAAACCAAGCTGAAAAGCTGCTTCTGGGCCAAAACCAATCCGCCATTTTGTTCTGTTCCCCTCTGAAACGCTCTGCTCTATAAATGCCTCAAACCTTTTCACCCTAGAGGCTTTGATCCAAGTGGTAAGACTCAGGGATTTGGTAAAGCTTAGATTTTCATTAAAAGGAATTTCCAAACAAGCATCATCCCCGTTGAAATAAGCTGCATTTCTTCCTTGTTCTGCTTTGATCTCCAATGCTTGCTCTTTGATAGAAAAGTTTAAGGCACTTTGGTTTTTTGAGTTTTGATTAAAGGGAAAATGCAAAATCAGCCCTTGGTCAATAGCCGTCTCTGGGGTGTAGTTGTTGCCATTGGGCAACTTTTGCCAAGTAGGGATTTTCTTTTTACCGAAGTGTTGCGCTGCGATTTGTTCAGTCTCTTTTAGGGCAATAGTATTATCGCCTTCTCTCGATTGTAGAAAATGATAAAAATTAGCAATTTCTGTAAAATCCACTAGATAATCATGCTCCTTTTCCGAAACCAACCATTGGAAATATTCGAAGATTCTATCGGGTGCTTGCACTACCAAGGGCATGAGTTTTCTTACGATAGATACAGCTGGCAATTCCATTGAAAGTGGGTCATAGCCATATTTTTCTTGCAATTTATTTTTGAGTGCATGCATACTTTCTGGCGCATTGTAAGGCGTTAAAATGCCCATTCGATAAGGCTCAAACACATGGTTAAGCGCGTTTTGTAAAGATATGGGTGCCACTGCTCGATTGGTGTACTGCTGTACAAAATCGAATTTGTAATCCATGGGGCGCTCAACGGAATGGGCATTTAACAATCGGGCAAAATTGAGTGTACTCGTCATGGCGGGGTCATCGCCATATCCAATGGAAATGTACAAATCTGTATCCCAATGCCAGTTGTCTATGAAAAATCGCCGCAACACTGCTTCAAAATCTCCCAATTGGTACAAGGTCGGTGCAAAGCAAAAGTGTGCATCAAACAATTGAGGCACTTGCATCATCACGATAGCGGTCATTAATCCTTTTTCTCTATGGCCAGCCAGCATTTTGTATTGGCATTGCGGATAGTTTTTATTTAACCAAGGTAAGAATTCTTGCTTAAAGAACTGCGTAAGAGGAGAAGGCTCACTTGCTATCATGCCTTCTAGAGCTTTTTGGTAATCGCTGCTTTTAAATCCAGAAATACTCAACACTGCCGTTTCAGGTATTTGCCCGTCGGCTTGCATTTTTTGGATAAGTCCCTTGGCATAGGTAGTTAAAGCATCCTCCTCCCAAAGTACCAACAGCGACAAAGGAGCCTCAGCATTCAGTACTCTTTCTGACTGCACCCAAAACTCAATAAAGAGCGAATCTTTCAATTGGGTTGAATAAAAAGTATGGGTTACGGTTTTTCCCTGGCCCAAACTTTTGGTAGCTAGTAAGAAACTCAATAGTAAAACCGTCATGCCAACCTTTCTCAACATCATCCTATTTCTGATAATAAACCTTTTAAAACTGATTTTTCTGGAATTGAAAAATATGCCTCATCTTTCAGCAGCAGCAAGCTCTGGATGATGGGCGCAGCATATTTTGCCCGAGTTTTATCTCTAGAAAGTTCTGCTAATTTTTGCAGCAAGGGCATAGCATTTCCCTCTCCCCTGCTTTCTGTGAGTGGATGCCCTAGACCCATGACCCACTTAGCAGTTTGCAAGTCGGGAAAGACGTTTTTAT
>CAKZMZ010000007.1 GCA_937129345.1 uncultured Thalassovita sp.
ACATCGAAAATATACTTATTTCTCCCGATTTTTTACTTTCCTATATACCTTTTGAAGTGTTGTTTACCGAGGAACCTCATAAGGCTTCAGCTTCGAAAAAGGGAATGGTCGATTACCGTTCTCTGCCTTATTTGGTGAAAAAGTATAACCTACAATACGTTTATAGCACATTTAATTTGATCAATGGTCAGGTGCAAGAACTTAATTATTCTGAAAAACCTCAGGTTTTGGCTTTTAGCTATTCTGCACATAAGGACAAAGGAGTCTCTTCTGAGATAAGGAAATTGATGGCTACTATACCCGGTGCCCCCATGGAACTGGATGCCATTAAGCAGTTTTTTGATGGAAATTATTTTTATGGTACTGAAGCCAACGAGACCAATTTTAAAGAAACTGCTACCAAATACGATATTTTACATTTGGCAGTGCACGGCACGGCAAATCCTCAAGATACTTATGGTGCTTACTTACAATTTAGGCCAGATAAAGAAGTGCAAAACGATGGAAAATTCTTCAATTATGAGTTATACAACTTAAAACTTAAAGCCACTTTGGCGGTACTTAGTGCATGCGAATCAGGTATGGGAAAAATGAACAGAGGGGAAGGATTGCTCAGTATAGGAAGGGGCTTTGCTTACGCAGGCTGCCCAACCACCATGATGAGTTTATGGCAAGTTAATGATCATGCTACTGCTTCCATAGTTTCAGATTTTTACGAAGAGTTGGAAGAAGGTCGCTCTGTAAAAGAGGCTTTAAAACTTGCCAAGGTAAGATATATCAAAAAGTCTGATGAACTGACAGCGCACCCGGCTTATTGGGCACCTATGGTGAGTTATGGAAAAAATCCGCAAATTACACAAGCAATTAACAAAAAATGGCTGTTTGTTGCAATAGGTATTTTCTTGTTTGCAGTTTTGATTTTTCCAATAAAAAAAGCATTTACAAAGAGTTAAATGCTTTTTTTAAGAATATCGATTATTTTTCTTTAGTGGGGGGAGGAGGAGAATCAACTAGGCCACCTCCTGATCCGGCCCTCGATTTTTCAGTACTGGTATCTGTGGTGATTTTACTTTTGTTACCACTTCTTGAACCATCATCTTCCGTAGTACTTGTTTTTTCTGGATCTGTAGCCATATCGTATTTGTTTTGTTAAAAAATGAACCTAAAAAATCTATCTTCGATTTATGAAAATCTGGTACCAATAACTTGCTTAAGTTACGATTAAGTATTTATGATAGAAATAATATTCTTAAAAAAATAGTAAGATTGGTGCTTAAACAAAACTTTCTTGTAAGCAACATTTAATACTGTATACTTTTTCCTTAAAAAGGTAAACTCAATGTTATTTAGGTTCATCAAATTCTTGCTTAAGTGAATAAGGTTCTTTGAGTTTATTTATGTTGTTTCCCTCGGCCATCTTAAAGGCTTTTTGCTTTAAACCGCTCAGGTTTCCTTTTTGTATTACTAAATCTCTTTCTTTGTAATGTACAAACGCTTCCTTTACGTTTCTAACTATGCCAAAAGGTATGTTTTCTTTAAGAAACTTTTTTTCTAGAAAGGTACTTTCATGCTTTTCAAATGTCTCTTTAAGAAAAATTCTTAGGCTATTTCTGTTTTGAACCCTAGCCGTGTTGGTTATGTACTTTTCATCCTTGGTTAGTTTCTCTGCACCTATGACCCTACATAGTTTTACAAATTGCCGATCGCTGCCAATGGCAATCAAAATGCCTTTGTTGTTTCTACAATAGAAAATGGAGCCATAAGGATAAATATTTGGATGCTCATTGCCTTGCGCTTTGGGTACTTTTCCTGTCATTAAATAATTGTTGCCTTGGTTGGCTAGTGAGACAAGACCTGCATCTATTAAGGCAACAGATACAAAGTTGCCCTGCCCCGTCTTGAGCTTGTGAATGTAAGCACTCAAAATTCCTTCTTTTAAATGATGCGCGGCCAATATGTCCATTAGGGCAACGGGCATTTTTAATGCTTCAGCTTTAGGCGCTCCATTAATGCTCATAAAACCGCTTTCTGCTTGGATCACAGCGTCGTAACCAACCCTAGCGTGCTCTCCGCCAAAGCCACTGATTTCAGCAAAAATTAAATCTGGCTTTATTTGGCGCAAGGTTTCATAATCTACTTTAAGTTTTTGGGCATCTCCTGGTTTAAAACTAGCGATTACTATATCCGCTTTTTTTATATGTTGGTAAAGTGTAGTTAAATCATTGGGAGATTTTAAGTTGAGTGGGAGAGGTGTTTTGCCCCAGTTTACGGTGGAAAAATAGGCGCTGATATCCTGTTCTTCCACTTCGTTTTCAGTTTTCCATTGCCTTGTGATGTCGCCTTGTGTAGGATGCTCAACCTTGTATACTTTTGCACCAAGTTCGGCTAAAAACTGTCCAACAGAAGGGCCAGCAAGTACGCTGGCCAATTCTATTACGATAATATCTTGTAGCACCTGCATATTTTATCAGGATAATTGTAATGGCCGATTCACTTTTTCCTCTAGAGAAATCATTGTTTCGGTCCTGACTATCCCGCTAATGCTTTGGATTTTGTTATGTAAGATATCTCTTAAATGTTTGGTGTCTTTGCAAGTGATTTTCGTGAAAATACTGTAATTTCCGGTTGTGTAATGTATGGTGAGCACCTCGGGTATTTTTAGTAATTCAGACGCTACCTCTTCATACATAGAGCTTTTTTCTAGATAAATGCCTAAAAATGCGGTAATATCATAGCCCAGTTTGCTAAAATCGATATCTAAGGTAGAACCCCTTACAATACCCATGCGCTCTAGCTTTTTCATTCTTACATGCACAGTACCTCCTGAAACAAAAATCCTGTCTGCAATTTCGGTGTAAGGTGTTTTGGCATCTTTCATCAATTCTGATAAAATCTTGATATCGACGTTGTCAATCTCTAAATTTTTGTTCATTTTTATTGTTATTTATTGATATTTT
The DNA here is from genome assembly GCA_937129345.1 of uncultured Thalassovita sp. Taxonomy (GTDB): domain Bacteria; phylum Bacteroidota; class Bacteroidia; order Cytophagales; family Flammeovirgaceae; genus Chondrinema. Next base: position 2,958 of record CAKZMZ010000007.1, read on the forward strand.
GTCAAAAATATATCTCAAATAATTAAAATTATAAAAAATTAGATGAAACTATTTGAATTATTTTTAAAAGTAACATTCCTATTTTATATTTGTATTAAATAATTACAATTAAAACTATGAGGAGTACAAATTTACTCTGGTTTAATAAGGTTCGACTCCTTATCTCGTAGCAAGCATGTGTTTATTTTATGTGTTGTTTATTGGTTAAGGTTAAAAGGTATGCGAATATTTTGCATACTTTTTTTTTGCATAAACTTTAACTTATGCTTATAAAAAAAGCAGTCAATTTCCGTTGACTGCTTTTTTGATGTTCTTTATACCAATCTTATTATTTTTTGCGCCTATTGCCTTTTTGAGAAGCTCCGACTTTTCTATCTTTAGATGCTTCTTGCGTTTTCATGGCGTCTTCAAGCCTTTGCTGAAATTTCGATTTCTTTTTATTCTGGTTTTTCTTTTTGTTCTCGTCCAAGATTTTTCTGATCTTATCATCATCCACAAATCTTCTTATAATAAGCTGTTGGGCTACTGTTATAATATTAGACACAAAATAATAGTAGGTAAGCCCTGAAGAGAAGTTATTAAAAAAGAACATGAACATGACCGGCATTACATACCCAATAGATTTCATCGGCCCTTGTACCGAGGTATTGATCTGATTGTTATAATAAGTGTAAGCCAATTGTGAAAGTGTAAATAGCAATGTAAATAAACTTACGTGAGAACCATAGAAAGGGATGTTAAACGATAAATCTACGATAGAATCATAAGTTGAGAGATCATCTGCCCACAGAAAACTCTCTTGCCTTAGCTGTATGGCATTAGGGAAAAAGTTGAACAACGCCAAGAAAACTGGCATTTGCGCCAACATAGGTATGCAACCACTCAATGGATTTACACCAACCCTGCTATATAACTTCATTTGCTCCTTTTGCATGGCCGCCATATCGTCGCCATATTTTTCCTTCATCTCGTCCATTTCTGGCTTAAGTACCTTCATTTTTGCCATTGAAATGTAAGACTTGTACGTAAGAGGGAACAAGAAAGACTTTATGATGAAAACCAGAATCAAGATGATGATACCGTAGCTTGCTATGTGGTTTTCTAAAAACTCAAAGAGAGGGATGATTAGATATAGGTTAATGGTAGAGAAAAATGACCATCCTAAATAAACATTCTCTTCAAAGGCAGGGGCAACTGCTTTACAAATATCATAATCATTAGGGCCGAAATAAAATTTTACACCATCTCTTAAAGCATAAACTGGTATCTCTGCATTAACTTTTGCTGTTTTTACAGTTTGCTCACTGCTCTCATCTATACTGGTGGTAACATCGAGGTTTTGTATAGAAGAGGTTGAAGAGATGACGGAGGCATTGAAAAATTTCTGTTTAATAGATACCCATTGTACTGGTTCAGCGATTTGTGCATTTTCAGTAGAGGTAGAAGTTTCGCTCAAATAATCCAGAGAATTACTGGCCGTGTAATAATTAATAGTCGTTCTTTGGCGACTCCTTTCTAAAGACTTTTCGACTCTCTTTACATGATTTACCCAATTAAAGGCAATGTTATCGCCCGTGTTTTGCTGATCTAAACCATCAAGACTAACTTTATAGTTTAATTCAAAGCCAGTATTTGGCAAAATATACTCTTTAACTATAGCTGCACCATCCTTTTCTGCAACAAAGCGAACACCGTTTTTGCTTGTTTGTATATTGTAGTAAAGTTGGTTGATGTCAATGGTACCATTTGCTGTTTCTACTAACTCATTGATTTCAGAGCTTTGCTCGTCGAGCAGTACAAGAGTTTCTTTAGTGTGGGTTACGTAATTTTTTAGAATTACCTCTTTTATAGTACCACCCTTGCTGCTTAAGGTAAGCTTAATATCTTCATTTTCAAGAACATGCTCTCTGGCATCTCCTTTCATAAACTGCCCATAAAATCCATATTTGCTATTTAGCACTGAGTCCGAAATTGCCGCGGTCATATCATTGTCCTCTTGTTCAGAAAAGGATTGATCGCCAGGGCTTCTATCATCGGTGGTATTCTCTTGGGTTACGGGCCGGTTTTCTTCTGGTGGAACGGGTTCCGGTGAGAAGAAGAAAAAATATGTAAATAACAGGAGTGATATTAAAATCAATCCTGTAGCATTGTTCTTATCCATAATATGTGTTTAGCTACAAGAATTGTTTGTTATGTTACTATAGTTTGTAGTAGTTAAATGTTGATTATTACTGATTTTTAAATTGAGTGCAAAATTACAAGAAAAAATGGCTTTCTCGAAGTTATAGATAAATCCGTGGAAAAATTTATTTAGCATCTTTATAAGTCATTGCCGCTTTAACAAAAGAAACAAACAGTGGATGCGGGTTCTCAACCGTACTTTTGAGTTCGGGATGGAACTGCGAACCAATAAAATGCGGATGGTCTTTCAGCTCCATAATCTCTACCAATTCAGATTCCGGATTGATGCCTGAGGCAATCATTCCTGCTTTTTCAAATTGTTCCAAGTATTTATTGTTAAACTCGTAACGATGCCTGTGGCGTTCAATAATATTGCTTTCTTTATAAATTTTATTGGCCAAAGAGTTCTTTTTCAGTTTACAGTTATAAGCCCCTAAACGCATGGTACCACCCATTTGCTTTAAGTTCTTTTGGTTCTCCATAATATCTATTACAGGGTTGAGTGCTTCTTTTTTCATTTCTGCTGAGTGGGCATCCTCAAGCTTCAAAACAGATCTTGCAAAACCTACTACAGCACACTGCAGACCCAGACAAATACCGAAAAAAGGTTTTTTGCTCTTTCTAGCATAAATACTAGCCTCTATTTTTCCTTCTACGCCTCTTTCTCCAAAACCAGGCGCTACTAAAATGCCATCGACCTCCTCTAATTCTTTCATAAGTGCCTCGCCTTGGTTTTTTTCTGCATGTACCCACTTAATTTCTACCTTGCACTCATTTACTGCACCTGCATGTATTAAGCTCTCAACAATAGATTTGTATGCATCGGGCAATTCTACATATTTGCCCACTAAGGCAACATTTACCTCGGTCGTTGGGTTTTTGAGCTTGCCCAAAAAAGCTTTCCAAGATTCTAGATTAGGCTCTATGTCAGACGTGAGCTTCAGCTTTTCCATCACGATTTCGTCCAACCTTTCTTTTTTCATTAATAAAGGTACGTCGTAAATGGTATCTGCATCTATGGACTGAATCACTGAGTTTACATTTACATTGCAGAAAAGTGCAATTTTTTTTCTGATGTCCATCGGTACAGGATATTCTGCCCTGCAGACCAAAATATTGGGTTGTACGCCCGCTTCTGAGAGCTGCTTAACGGAGTGTTGGGTGGGTTTGGTCTTTAATTCGCCTGCCGATTTTAGGTAAGGCACCAGTGTGAGATGTATCACAATGGAGTTGTAATCGCCCAAGTCCCATCTTGCTTGCCTAACGGCTTCTATAAATGGTAATGATTCAATGTCACCTACACAGCCTCCGATTTCTGTAATTACGATATCGTACTGATTGGCTTCTCCTAATACAAAAAAATTGTTCTTGATCTCGTCGGTAATATGGGGAATGACCTGCACCGTTTTACCCAAATAAGCACCTTCTCTTTCTTTTTTGATCACGTTGTAATAGATCTGACCTGTAGTAAGATTATTGGCTTGGGAAGTTGGGGTATTGAGAAATCTTTCGTAATGCCCAAGATCCAAATCGGTTTCCGCACCATCTTCGGTTACGTAACACTCACCATGCTCATAAGGATTCATAGTGCCGGGATCTATATTGATGTAAGGATCAAATTTTTGAATGGTAACTTTGAAACCCCTTGCTTGAAGTAATTTACCAAGAGAAGCGGAAACGATTCCTTTTCCTAAAGAGGAGGTAACCCCTCCAGTAACGAATATGTATTTAGTTTTTGGCATGAGAATGTTTTGTAGGCTATCGAGCATATAAAATACGCTGGCAAAATTAGAATTTGTTTGATTTATTACCTTTTTGAAGGCAAAAAAAAAGTGATGTTTTTTGAATATGCTTAAAAAGTCTTTTTTGTAAGGTTAATCTGTGCCTTATGTCTAGCATTTTATAATTTTTGAAGCAGGATTCCCGTTTTTGTAAGCAAAAAACCTTGTATTATGGATTCAGCAAAAATTATTGAGCTCAAGGCATCGTACGAAAAAGAAAGAGAACACGAATTAACTTCAGAACAATTCGGTAGTTTAGTGCTTTTTTTTCCTTCATTGTTGATCATTGCCAGTGATGG
>CAKZMZ010000008.1 GCA_937129345.1 uncultured Thalassovita sp.
GATCCCGAAAACCCTAAAAATATAGAATGTGTTTTTACTGATTTTTCTATTGATGCAGAAAACCAATATGCTGATGGAAATGGATGGAACCGCGAGCACATTTGGGCAAAATCTCGCGGGGATTTCGGTAATGCACCAGGGCCAGGTACTGATTTGCATCATCTGCGCGCCTCTGATGTTTCTACCAACTCGGCAAGAAATAACCGCAGTTTTGATGAGGCCGAAAATCCTTACATAGATGAGGATGGCAATGCCAAAGGAGAAACAGGTTGTTACACAAGCAATGTTGAGTGGGGTTTTGAGCCTAGAAACGAAAGAAAAGGAGATATTGCCCGCATGCTGTTTTATATGGCCATAAGATACGAAGGCGAAAATGGAGAGCCTAATTTAGAATTGGTAGATTACACCCCTGGCAGAGGTAGTAAAGAACCTATACATGGTAAACTATCCACCCTACTTAGGTGGCACGAAGAAGATCCTGTAAACGATAAAGAAAGGCTGCGCAACAATTTGGTTTACCAACGCTATCAAGGCAATCGCAATCCTTTTATAGACCATCCAGAATTTGCTAGAGATATTTGGGGGTATGATTTTTAGGAAATGGAATATTTAAAAACCACCTAACCCGATTTACATGGACTTGGTGGTTTTTTTACTATTACCTATTTTTCAGATATTTCTGATGGGTACATCGACAACTTTTTAATGTTTAACTGCTTTTCTCAATAGTGCCTGCGGGATTACCAAATACGATATCATCAGCTTCTATATTTTTAAATACCACAGATCCAGGCGCTATTTGCGCTCTTTCGCCGATAGTAACTCCTGCAGCAATGGTAGCACCTGCACCGATTAGCGCACCTTCTTTTATTACTGCTTTTGCTCCTATAGTACTGCCTGCACCTATTTGCGTAAACTCTTCTAATTGTACATCAAACTCAAGCGTTGCATTAGAATGTAACAAACAATGATTGGGGACTTTAACGCCTGCATTGATCACAGCACCTGCATTGATCAGGTTGCCATAACCGATAAAAGCATGATTTGAGATAATAGCCTTTTCATGAATGGCATTAACAGGCATTACTTTTCGCTTTTTATGCAACATTTTTACAATTCGCTTTCTCTCGGTAATATCTTCTATGGCAACAAAGGCCTCACATTTTTTACCTATAAATTTTAAGAAGCCATCATCTTTAGTGCTGCCCATTACTACCACATCATTTACCTCGGTTTCGTGAAGTGCACTATCGTCATCTAAAAAACAATAGGTTATTATGTTCTTACTACTAAAAATATCTAGTGCTACTTTACCGATACCTGATGCACCAAAAATAATTACGGGATTTTCCATACTTCTGCTTTTTTCTAATTTGAGCACAAAGTTAGAAAGTTTATCAACAAAAGAAATCTGTTTGAACTTGGGCTTTACAGCCTAATACCAAAATTAAAGGCGTGCAATTCTGGTACGTTGCTATTTTCTCTAAATAAGGGGTTTAGGTCGTAATTGGCAAATAGGGTAAACCAACTCCATCCCAATTCTGCCCTAAGGCCATATCTAAATGGAGATAATTGGTAGTTGCCCCTATCGTGGTCTTTTTCTGTATCTCCATCGTTGTTATATTTGATTTTGGTGTAGCTGCCTAACCTATAACCTGCATAGCCTCCTGCACTTATCTTAATCTTGTTCTTCATATAGAATTGAAACATCATTGGCGCATTAATGTAGCTTACCGTAAGTTTAGATTTTTCAAGCCCAAAGCCAGGGTCTATAAACTCCAGTGTATTGTCATTCTCTACCAATTGTACATTTCTATCGAACATAAAATTAGACCAAGAGAAACTGATGCCGTATTTCAGATAAAAAGCCTTACGCGTTTGCCTGCTTAGTCTTGTTCTTGACATAAGATTAATAGCTACATATCTGCTACCCCAAGGTCTAGTTTCTAGGTCTGTATCTTGAGGTATTTTTCCATCTTGAAAATATCCTCCCAAACCAAACTCAAAATTTAAATAGCGGTGCGTGCGGCGCAAGTCGTCTTTTTCAGATTGAACGCTAATAAAGCGGTCGTCTTTTCTTACCAACTTCAACTCAGGCTCTTCTGCATCAGAAGACCAATTTCTATCAGACCAAGGCATTTTCACCTTGTATTTGCCTAAATCGTCATTCACTTCTACATAGCCATTTTCTGAAAAATAGGCCGAATCTACATAGACTGCTACTTGGGCCATCAGCTTTTTAAAATCTATCTCTTCTAGTTGCTGTACATCTTCCTTGTCTTTGAGATAAAAGATCATTTGACTGCCATTTTGCCCAAAATTGATAATGACCGTATCGGTTGTGTTTTCTTTTTGCTGAGCAAAGAGAGGTGAGCTTAAAACAAATAGAACCGTAGTTAAGCAACACAACGCGCAATTCATAAATGCCCTGGGTTTGTGGTATACCAACCGAGGTTGCAATAGTTCTGTGTGCCATAGTACCAAGGTTTTTAGGGCTTTACCTAACTTCTGTAGAAATATGATGTGTTTCATTGCTATCTGTGTTTGACTTTAATTCCTTTTAGAAGCCTCAGAAATTTTTCTGAGCTTTTTAAAAATTGAATTGATTGTGTTTTTTGTTTGTGGTGCTGCTTGCCTTACTCCATTTTTTTGATTTGGCCCTCCTAGTGTTATTTCCACTTTAATTCCCTTTGGCTTTTGCTTTTTTTCCTTTTTTATAAAAAGTGGCAAGGCTGGTTTTTTCTCTATAGATATCTTATTGCTAATGAATTTTTGCGTAACGGTACTTTCCTCTTTGATCACTTTCTGATCTAAAGCAAGTTTTTCCTTTACAGCCTCTATATTTTGAGGCATTACCACGGTTTGCTGTTTTGGTTTTTGTAAGCTGTTTGAGGCATTCTCAAAAGATTCTTTTTTACGCCCTGGCTTGGCATGAGCCATTTCTTCATTTAATTGCTGTGGCCTTAAAGCGGGTTCTTTCGCAGTAATCTGTGTGGCTTCTATTTTTTGCTCGGCTTTTATTTGCTCAAAATCATGACCTGGAAAAACAAAAACAAAACTTAGAGTAAACAAACTGAGCAAACCCCACCTACCTATGTTTTTGGCGCTATTCCCGTTATTGGTGTTACTTGGGTCATCCAACATAGCAGACAGTTTGTCCCATGCTTTATTAGACGGTGGCTCCCGATAGGTTTTCAGTTTGTCTCTAAAAAGAGCGTCAATATGTTCTAATTCTTTACTCATTTTTTCTTTTTATCATCCATTAGCTTATTTGTTGATACTTGGTAATTAAGCTTTGCAAGAATTTTCTGGCTTTGCTCAACTGAGATTTTGAGGTACCCTCATTAATGCCCAAGGCTTTTGAAATTTCCTTATGGCTGTAGCCTTCAATGGCATACATGTTAAAAACTGCTTTGTAACCATCGGGCAATTCGTGTATCATTTGCAGTAGCTCTTTGGCCTCTAAACCCGTTTCGGGCTGCACAGAAGCCTCTTCTTGGTTAATTTCTTCAATATCTGATAAATGCCCGATACGCTGCTGTTTTCTCAAATACATGAGGCATTCATTGACCATTAAGCGTTTGATCCATCCCTCAAAACTGCCATCACCTCGGTACGTGTTTATTTTATCAAAGACCTTGGTAAAGCCCACGATCATAATTTCTTCTGACTGGGCCTTGTCTTTAATATAGCGTATACAAAGCCCGAGCATCTTATCAGCATAAAACTGAAAAAGCGCCTGCTGTGCCTTTCTGTCATTTTTTTTACAGCCTAAAAGGATCTTATGTTCGTCGAAAGCCTGCAACTATATTTTACAAAGTGTAGTAGTCGTAATTGATTTTTGATGTTTATGAATATATGCATTTAGACTTAGCTAGCGCATATTTTGTAGCTTAGATGAAAGAGGAACTACAATGGTTGCCTAAATCTCAAAAGATTTTACGATTTTTGTATTTTTATTCATCCTTCTTTTTACTTAGGTTCTAAGATGAAGCAAATCTTATTGAGCATTCTCTTTTTTTTAGTTGCCTTTTCTAAAAACACTGCACAGCATTTAGACTCAACCACCATAGTTTCTGCTATGGAAGAAGCCTTGCAGCTTGAAAGAAAGCGAGAGTACAATAAAGCCCGAGCAATTTATTTTAAGCTCTTGCCCAAGGCCAAAGAGGCCAACTTGTTAAACCAATACGCTACTTTATTAAGAAAAACTGGCGTTAGCTATTACAGGAGCTTTGAACTAGATTCTGCCATATATTGGCTGGAAAAGCTGCATCAAGAAGACAGCATCTATCAATTTAGCAATTATGATGTAGTATATTCTTCTTTTTCCTATTTGGGTCAAACTTATTCTCGATTAAAAAAAATAAGCAGCAGCTTGGCCACATTTAAAAAAAGCATTGAATATGCTAAAAAAGTAGAGGCCCAAAACCTTGAAAACGACGTATTCTTAGCCCGTGCCTACCATAACACTGGAGTGGCCTTAGACGAAATGGGAGATTTGGAGACCAGTTTAATTTACATGGATAGCGCACTGTACAACCTGCGCGAAAGCCTTAACGAGCCCAGCGAGCTAGAAGCACGCATTTATAGCAATAAAGGTAACAATTATAAAAAAATGGGCTACTTCGAGGAGGCCATAACCTACAGCAAACAAGAAATGGAAATCTACGAGACGCTCCCGGCAGCAGAAGTTGATAACAGGGATTGGGGCTTAGGCTATTGGTACTTAGGCAGTATCTACCAATACAGAAATGCATCTGCAGATGATCACTACACCGCACTTAAATATGCTAAAATAACCGAAGACTATTTTACTTCCATCGCAGCAGACTATCCCTTATTGGTTTATGTATATTATCAGTATGCAGAGTCTTACCTTCAATTGGGCGATTATGAAAAATCTGAGTATTACGCAGAACTGGCCGAAAATAGAAACAAAACGCTTTACGGCGAAGACTTTGGGGAGTTAGGATATTGCTATTTTATAAAAGCCCGTTTAGCAGAAAAAGAGAACGATTTAGATCGTGCCCTTTTCATACTCGATGATATTATAAAGCTTTACGAAAAAATCAATTGGGGCAACGTTAATGACATTGCCGAAGCTTGGTATACTCGTGGAAATATACTTTTAAAACAAAACAAATCAGAAGAAGCTCTAGCAGCCCACCAAAAAGCTTTACAGGAATTGATTCCGGATTTTGATCCACAGGATACGAAAGCAGGCCTTTTAGAGAATCCGGAACCTACACAATTATTTAATAATGGCTTTCTTTTTAACGCCCTACAGTACAAAGCAGAAAGCTTATTGGCCATTTTTGAAGAAAAGCAACAAACCAATTATTTAGAGAAAGCAATAGAATGCTATGAGTTGGCTTACAAGTATATTTCGCTCTCTAGAGAAGAAGTGGTCAACCTTAAAACTAAAGCGGCCTTTTCTAGAAATAAATTTAGTATTTACGAGAAAGGTATTGCCTCAGCATTTAATGCTTATCAAAACACTCAAGACAAAAATTACTTGATAAAAGCCACATATTTTGCAGACTTGAGCAAGTCGAACAACTTATTGGATAAACTGCAAAAAACCAGACAAGAAAAAAGCCTGAACATACCGGCAAGTTTATTGGAAAAAGAACGCCAAGCGCTTTCATTGGTAGACTATACCGAAAAACAATTGTACGAGCTCAAAAGAAATAATGCAGACTCTACCAGCATCGCTAATTTGGAAAACAAGCTTTTTAAGTATCGCTTGGATTATGAAGCCACTGTAGATGAAATCAGAAAAACCTACCCGGCCTACTACCAATTTAGTAAGGGCGAAAACCAAATAGACATCGCCTTATTAATGGAACAAATACCTAAAGAACAATTGTACATCAGCTATTTTTCTGGAGAGAACAACACCTACGCTTTTACAATTGGACATGAACATATTGAGGGTTACCAACTACCGCCACTGAGCGAGTACAATACTTCAGTAAGTCAACTAATCAATGCTATACAAAATAAACAAACAGAGGAGTATGCTAGATTGGGACATGAGCTTTATCAAACACTTTTGCAAAAGCCCTTGCATACAATACAAAATCAAAAATCAGGTACAGAAATTAGTAAAATCACTTTACTGCCCGACGCCTCAATAAGCTATTTGCCCTTTGACCTTCTACTGAGCCAAAAGCCTAAAAACGTTGAAAACTTAAAAGAATATCCGTATTTGATCAAAGATTACGAATTGAGCTATCATTACTCACTCAATTTGTTAAAATTCAATCAACAGCAAAAAGAAGATGTTAAAGAGAGAGCGATCACTTTTTTGGGATTTGCGCCCGGTTTTGATCGCATGGCCAACCCCTTACTAGCAACAAGATCTGCCAAAGACCGAGCATTAGCAGAAAATCTAGAAAGCCTGCCAGGTGCTTTAGAAGAAGTGCAAAGTATTGCTCAATTTATGAACGGCAAAGTTATAACAGGAGAAAGCGCCACCGAAACTGCTTTTAAAAAAATGGCCCAAGAGGCTAGCTATTTGCACTTGGCCACCCACACTATTATAGATGATGAGAATCCCTTATATTCTAAATTAATTTTTAGCCAAGAGCAAAACGAGCAAGAAGATGGCTTACTTTACACTTTTGAGCTTTACAATATGGATTTAAACGCAGAAATGGTGAGCTTGAGCGCATGCAATACGGCCACAGGAAAATACTACAGAGGAGAAGGCATGGTAAGCTTAGGAAGCGGCTTTATGTATGCAGGCATACCCAACGTTATGATGACGGCTTGGGCAGTTTCAGATGCTTCTACCTCAACCATTATGCAGCAGTTCTATAAAGAACTCGAAAATAATGAAAGTAAAGCAGCCGCTTTAAGAGAGGCAAAATTGGCTTACTTAAACCAAGCAGATGAAAATTTGGCCCACCCCTATTATTGGGGGGCCTACATGATCATAGGCAATGATGCAGAAGAAGAAAGTAGTAATATGATTCTCTTTATAAGTGGTTTTCTATTAGCACTTATAATTATTGGTTTTAGTATTTGGAAGAAAAAAGCTAATTAGTATTATGGTGGATTTGTTTATTTGTTAAACCGATATACTTAACAAATAGGCAGATCCACATGTAACTCCTTTCTGATTATATGACTTTTAAACTCAGTATTCGTCAAGATACCTTTGCTCAAAAGATTCCCACAAGGTTTGCATATATTTCCCATTGCGCATATCTCTTATGGCCTGAGTTGGCGCATCAATAATTGATCTAACTTCAGGATATTTTGCGTAATCAATCCCTTCAGAATTGAAAAAATCTTGTAACACAGCCATTCTTTCTTTAAAGATGTATCCATAATCGGAGAGCCACTGCTCAAATTCTTCATCAGACAATGCCATGGTATTTAGATTGCTTTGATTGGCAATTTTATAAGCTAGAGAATTGCTTTTTTTACTAGAATCTGAAACTGCTAAGCTTGTGTTATTTCCTACAGATTGAACACTTGTCGTTTTTGTAGATGTATTTCCCATTTGAAGAAAGCGTTTGATCTCATTGATTTCGCTTTTTAATGCATCAATTTCTTGCTGTTGCTTAGTCACTACATCCACCAAATCATTAGAGTTAAGGCCTATACCTACATTCACATAGCTTAAATTATCATTAGTTGAATTCTGCCATGCTACGCCGATAATGCTGCTGTAATCTTCTACCTGCATCTCCGTAGGACTTTTGGCAATGCCCAAGCCATCGTTATTTTGAGAAGGGAGTATGTAGTCTCCTTTGTTTACCTCGCCAATTACCCTTACAGGAACTTGCCCTAGAAAAGCCACTTTTTCAAATTTGGCTTCCTCTCCATTGGGCGGCAAGTTACCCACTACTATAGGATTAGTTGAAATTACCAGAAGATGTGAGGCTCCCTCAGTATTTTTACTGATTTTTCCATCTTTAACCCCTACAATTTCACCAGAAGTAAAGGTGGCACTTGGGTCTTCTTTCTCTAGCCACTCGGCATAATCGGCGCCGCCTGAGTTAAATGAAACACCTGCATTTAGCTCATAATTGGCTGTTAACTCTACCCATTGAGCGCCTAAAACAACATTATTGGCAAGCATTACACCCACTTCTGCTGCATCTAATTGAGTACCACAGGCTATTTGCTCGGCTAAAATAAATCCTTGTTCAAGACCTGCCATAGCTACATCCCATATAAACCTGAAACTGGTTCTCAGTTCGTTCAATGTTTGGCCTTCTATACT
>CAKZMZ010000009.1 GCA_937129345.1 uncultured Thalassovita sp.
GTTCTTCTTCACTCGCTTATAAGTACCTTTGTCAAACTCGCCCCGCTTTAACTTTGCCCAAAACTCTTTGTATTCTTGTGAGGCTGCATAATCTGGCTTAACCACGGATCGGTGGTGTTTTCCGTAGAGTTCTTCTTCTGTGTAACCCATCTCATTTAAGAAATGGTCGTTGGCATAGATAACATGCCCATCCAAATCAAACTCCACCACTAAATTAGATTCTGAAATAGCGGCCAATTTGCCTCTGTTCTCACTGTTTCTCAATCGCCTTTCGGTAGCGTCTGTAGCAAACTTTACTACTTTATAATAATTGCCATCTATATCTTGGATTGGGTTGTAGGTAGCCTCTAACCAAATTTCTTTGCCCTCTTTGGTTATACGCTTGTAAGTACCCATATGCGCTTCACCGAGGTTGAGTTTCTCCCAGAACTTTTTAAATTCTGGGCCATTTGCCTGCTCTTTGGTCCAGAAATCTTTATGGTTCATGCTCTTTAGCTCTTCAAAAGAATAACCAGATGTCTCTAAAAATTTATCGTTTGCGTTGAGCACATTGGCATCCATATCAAACTCTACCATGGCACTGGTTTCTCCAATACCATCGAGTTTGCCTTTAAATTCTAGCTCTTGGTCTTTCTGCTGCGTAATATCGAAACGGATACCAATGTATTTGATAGGTTTGCCATCTTCATCCAGTACAGGGGCAATGGTAGCATTGATCCAATAATAACCGCCGTCTTTCTTCTTGTTTCTATAGGTTGCTTGAAAGATCTTTCCACTCTTAATGGTTTCCCATAACTCTTTAAAAACCGATTTTGGGGTAGAGGGGTGGCGAACTATGTTATGCGGCTGCCCAATCAACTCTTCCTTGGTATAGCCTGCTACTTCACAGAACTTATCGTTCACGAAAGTAATGGTGCCGTAGATATCAGTTTCAGACATAAGGGCTGCCGTGTTAAAGGCATTTACCCTACTGTCTAGCTCTGTTCTTGCCCTTAGCGCTGCCAACTCTTGTTCTTTCTGCTCTGTAATGTCGAATCGGATACCAATGTACTTTACAGGCTTGCCGTTGTCGTCAAGTACTGGGGCTATGGTAGCTTTGATCCAGTAATGCCCGCCGCCTTTTTTCCTGTTTCTGTATTCGGCTTGGAAGATCTTACCACTTTGTATGGTCTCCCACAACTCTTTAAAAACTTCTTTAGGTGTGGATGGATGCCTTACTATATTGTGGGGCTGCCCAATCAACTCTTCTTTGGTAAAGCCAGAAACCTCGCAAAATTTATCGTTTACAAAAGTAATGGTACCGTGTAAGTCTGTCTCAGACATGAGGGCCGCCGTGTTAAAGGCATTGATCCTACTTTCTAGTTCGTTCTTAGTATTGATAGAATCTATTTGCAGGCTGATCTGATCGGTAATATCCGTAGCATATTGGATCACCTTTACTGCTTTACCGTCTAAATCGAATATTGGATTATAGGTTGCATTTAACCAAACCTCTCTACCAGTCTTGGTAATGTGTTTGTGCTCCCCTTCATCGTGTACGCCTTGCGCTAACTTCATCCAGAAAGCTTCATACTCTGTAGACGCTACGTAGCTTTTTTCACAGAATATACTATGGTGCTTGCCCTTAATTTCTTCTAGGGTATAGCCCATCAATTTTAAAAACTTTTCATTGGCTGACAAGATGTTGCCTTCTATATCAAACTCTACAGAAGCATTTGATGTGTTAATGGCAGCTAGCTTGGCCCTGTTCTCAGAGTTTTGCCATCTTCTATGAGAAACATCTTGCACCAGCTTTACGACCTTCAGCAATTTACCTCGCTCATCTTTTATAGGAGTATATGTGCCTTCTAACCAAATTTCCTCTCCTTTGCTATTGATGTTCTTATAGACATCTCTGTCAAATTCGCCTTTGTTCAGTTTGGCCCAAAAAGCTTTATACTCATCGCTGTTGGCATATTCGGGATGGCAAAAAGTACTATGATGTCGATTTTTAATTTCCTCTAAAGAATAGCCCACCATTTCTAAAAATAAAGTATTGGCATTGAGTACGATGCCTTCCATATCGAACTCTACCATTCCGTTAGACATTGAAATGGCCGCCAAAACTTGTGATTCATCATTATGAGAGTGGGCTGAAGCCGCAGTAGACCCGCTATCTAAAATCTTTTTCTTTTTCTCGCTAATTTCCTGACTCTCTTTGCTCAGGTCATCTGAAAAAATATGCTCCTCGTTTGCCATATCGAATTACTAAAAAATGAAATAATTGTATAGCTAACGGCATTTGACTTTTTTTTGGATTTACTTACAAGAAAAAAAACTGTATGAGATGTAATGAATATTCGGCTTTGTTAACACGAAAAAGTAACTTTGTTTAACTTTTCATGCACTTTAGCTCAATAAATAGCCTTATTCTTTAAACAAAAAATTGTAAGGGCAGGCTAAGAACAGCTTACGCTATGGCTGTACAGATTAAGATAGAAAGGCTCTATTAAAAAACATTACTTAGTCTTTAAATAAAAAAAGCACTACTTTTTGTAGTAGTGCCCTTCTTTATTTGCATGATAGATTGACGTAAGGAATTAGTAAACTTTACATCAAACATTTACCAAAAGACTATTTTTCAGCAAAATTGAAAGAATGCTTTAAGCCAGAATACTCAACTAGCTCTATTCTAACTGCCCCGATAAACATTTTTGCTTTTACCTCGAGTGGCACTCGGTTTTTGTCATCAGATACCCAAAAGGTGATGGCATCGCCACCATCAAACAAGTCATTATCTGGCATAATGGGCGAAAGCGCAAAGGTATTGACCCTACCAATTTTTGTTTTCAGCACCTCTTTGCCCAAGTATCTTACCTTAAAGTCATAAACGCTATCTTCATAAACCGCATTCATGGCAATGATATCACCAGGTTTTTTGCTTTCAAAGTCTATGGTACGTAAATAGTAATATCCACTAATAATATCTTGAGGATATTCTTTAATATCAAATTCCTCTACTTTGCGCCTGCCTTTTTTACTTTGTTCGAGTTTTCCTTTTTTTATACGATGATTAAAAGTTGTGGTCTCTTCTAACTTGTAATTTTTTCCCTCTTCTATATCGCGGTAAAACTTTTGAGAAGTAATGGCACCTGTATCTATGTATGAGCGCCAAAGGTCGTCTACATTGTAAAACCAAGAAGCCATGCCTATGGTCTTCCCTTTTACATCTACTTTATAGCAGCCGCGACCGTTTACTTTGTGGATTTCATCATCTAATGTAATCACTCCTTCGCCCCCATTAAAACCTAAATAATGTGCACGGTATACAAAGCGCTCGCCTTTAGCAAAACTGCTATTAGGAACGCGACGGTACTGATGACCATCTTTTACTATAAAAGAACTAATGAAGAGTATGCCAATAATATAAATAAAAAATCTTTTCATAGCCTCAGAATTTTTTGAGCTGATATGCCCGCATTTTCAATTGCTATTAGTTTAACGATAAGCTGTTTACATAAGTTTATTCCGCTAAGTCTATAAAGTAAATTGCAAAACCCAGTGAATGGTTGTCTATTTTGGCCATTATACTTTTGTATTCAATTGAATACTGCCAACTTTGCGCCACTGTTCATTCAACCTAAAAATATTATGACCGACAGCCATGCCCACATATATTCAGACAAATTTAAAAACGATATTGACAACATTTTAGCCAAAGCATTTGAAAAAAATGTAAATAAAATATATATGCCCAATATAGACCACACTTCTATAGACGGCATGATGGAGCTAGAAGAAAAGTACAAAGGCCAATGCTTTAGCATGATGGGACTGCACCCTTGCTCTGTAAATAAAGACTTTGAAAAGGAGCTTTACATAGTAGAAAAGTGGTTGTACAAACGCCCTTTTACCGCTTTGGGTGAGATGGGCTTAGACCTCTATTGGGACAAAACCTATTTTGAGCAACAAAAAGAAGCTTTTCGCATACAAGCTGGTTGGGCAAAAAAACTCAAACTCCCCATTGTAATCCATACCCGCAACTCTATGGCAGAAACCATTGAGCTTATGGAAGAAGTACACGACGAAGACCTAACAGGCGTAGTGCACTGCTTTACAGGCAATGTAGAGGATGCTGAAAGGATCATTAAACTCGGCTTTAAATTGGGCATAGGTGGCGTAGCTACTTTTAAAAATGGGGGCTTGGACAAGGTATTACCACATATTGATCTAGAACATTTGTTACTAGAAACTGATAGCCCTTACCTAGCACCAAAACCGCATAGAGGCAAGCGAAACGAACCAAGTTACATACCCATTATCGCCCAGCGCATAGCAGAACTAAAAGAAGTAGAAGTGAACGAAGTGGAAAAAGTAAGCGACGCCAACGCACAGGCCTTTTTTGTGCATGAATGAGGCCTGGTTAGTAATTGTCGCTGGCAAATTCTAATTTTACAATTTGGGTGTCAGACTTATCGGGTTTAGGGCCTAGTTTTTTAAGATGACTTTATTGAAAAAAACTCCAAGCAGATGTTGGTGTCGAAACCGACATCTGCCAGAAAGATAAATTGAAATTTTTGTAACTATAAAAATAGCAAATACATGGCTTACAATCTGTTAAAAGGAAAAAGAGGAATTATTAGCGGTGCTTTGGACGAAAGCTCTATCGCGTGGAAAATAGCCCAAAAAGCAAAAGAAGAAGGCGCAACTTTTACATTGACCAACGCGCCTATTGCACTTAGGATGGGTAAAATAAAAGAACTGGCCGATGCTTGCGATACGGTGGTAATTCCTGCCGATGCCACTTCTACTGATGATTTAGAAAAACTTTACAATGAGTCCACTGAAAAATTAGGTGGTAAAATAGATTTTGTATTGCACTCTATAGGCATGAGTCCCAACGTGCGTAAAGGTAGAGACTACGGCAACCTCAACTACGATTGGTTCTTAAAAAGTATAGATATTTCCGCTTTGTCTTTCCATAAAATGATGCAGGTTGGTGAAAAGTTGGATGCCTTAAACGAGGGCGGTTCTATAGTTGGGCTTTCTTACATTGCCGCACAACGTACTTTCTCGCACTACAGCGATATGGCACAGGCAAAGTCTGTATTAGAATCTATTGCGAGAAGTTACGGCGAGCGCTTAGGCAAGTCTAAAAAAATACGTGTAAATACCGTTTCTCAATCACCTACGGTAACCACTGCAGGCAAGGGCATACAGGGCTTTCAAGAATTTTTGGATTTTGCCGCCATGATGTCTCCATTGGGCAACGCCTCTGCCGAAGAATGCGCCGATTACGTGATCACGCTTTTCTCTGACCTCACTAAAAAAGTAACCATGCAGAACCTCTTCCACGATGGGGGTTTCTCATACACAGGTTTCTCTGAGGAGTTGGTGGAGAAGTTGAAGAAGTAGTTAGAGTTTAGAACTTAGATTTTAGTTTTTGGATGGGTCTTGGCTTTTCGGCCAAGACCTGTTTTATTTCAGTATCTACTTGAACTATCTAGCAAATGCCTTTGTCTTAAAAGTATTCCATCTTAATCATGAAATATTCTATATTATTCGCCCTATTCCTACTTTTATCTGCCTGCTCTGAAGATGATTTAAACATTAGCCCATCAGATTTACACGGCGAGTGGGTGGAAGTAATTTCCCAAACAGATACCTTATTTTTTGAGTCTAGAAACAATTCTAACATCTTCCACTTAAAAAGAGCACAAGGCGTAAAATTACGAACAGGCCCTTATGAATACAGGCTTACAGAAGACAAGATATCTTTGTATTGGATGCTGTCTAGCAACTATACATTTAATGATTATCATTTTAACACAGCAGGGAACAGGCTAGAAATCGGTAACTTTTATGAATCAACTACAGGGGAAATATTAACCTTTGAGAAAACCGATTGAACACTATTTCTTACACCTTTCATCTCCAATCATTCTTCAATGCCTACCGACTTTTTACCTGTACAT
>CAKZMZ010000010.1 GCA_937129345.1 uncultured Thalassovita sp.
AGATTCAATAAAAAAGCGAAAACAGGTATAGAACTACTCATAGATAAGAGTCTTTGTGGGTATGATGTACATATACCATCTCAGACGGTTTTTGCAATGGATAGCTTAAAAAATTGGAATTATGAAGGAAAACGTTTTAAAAAAGAAAGATTAGCAGAATTGGTGAAGCTTAATTTTCTGAACAACGGCTTTAATCCAATATTGTCTGAAAGTCCACAAAAGACTGTGTTTACTATTAGATGCATTCGAGAAGAAAAAATTGAGAGTTTAGAAGGTATCTTAAGTGATTTAGCAGATGCATATATTGAATTCGTTACTCAGTATTGTAGTAATAAAATGGATTTATCTAAATGTAAGAAGTTATATCCTTTAAATATTATCATTTCATACAAACAGAACATTTCTTTGAAACCAGTTGTAAATGAAGAAAAAATAATAGAGAATATTGACCTTGATTTAGGACAATAGAAAAGTTTTACAGTTTCATCAAGCCCATGATTTAAATCATGGGCTAAGTATATTTTCAATCAAGGACCAATCTACTTTCCTTTTCTAACCAATGGTACCAGGCTTCCATGCCTTCGCCAGTTGTAGCTGAAACTTGCATGATTTCCATACTTGGGTTAAGGCGGTGTAAGTAATCTTCGGCAGCGGTAATATCAAAATCTACATAAGGCAGCAGATCAATTTTATTGATGATGCAAAGGTCTGCACTAAAGAAAATATCAGGATATTTAAGCGGTTTGTCGTCGCCTTCGGTTACGCTCATGATCACTACCCGTTTATGCTCGCCCAAGTCAAAAAGAGCGGGGCATACCAAATTACCTACATTTTCTATCATAAGCATGGCACCGTTGGGTGGTTCTAATTGATGCAGTGCCTTATGCACCATATCGGCGTCTAAGTGGCAGCCTTTGCCAGTATTGATCTGCAGTACTTTGGCGCCAATTTTTTCAATACGGTCGGCATCTCGGCTACTTTGCTGGTCGCCTTCAATTACATAAAAATCAAAATGGTTTTTTTGTGATGCAATGGTTTTTTCTAACAAGGTGGTTTTACCAGAACCGGGCGAACTTAAAAAGTTGATGGCCTTAATGTCTCTTGCTTCAAAAAAACCACGGTTTCTTTCAGCTATCAGTTTGTTTTTATGCAATACATCTCGTTCGAGTTTTATGAGCAATTCTTGGTCTTTTTCGTGGGTGTGTTCATGAGGTTCACCGCATCCGCAAGTAGTACACATGGCTTTTTAGTTTACAGTTAAGGAATTTGTACAGCATTGTTTGTATTAGTTTATTTCTATTTGAATTGGTTATCTGTTTATTTGTTGATTTGAGTATTTGTTATAGGATGGTTAATAGGTTTTACTTTCTAACCATCTTAATCAAATGTATCTTAAGCTCTCTGCCTTTTAAATAATTGCTTCCGTAGTGTCCGCAAATAGGGCAAGGCTCATAGAGAGTTTTGGGGCTGTAATGTTGTAAGCAGCTATCACACTTGGCCTCTGCTTTTTCCATCTTAATTTTAAAATTGGCTTTTTCTAATACGCTATTTTTCACGCCCATTTCCCAAGCAAACTTTAAAGCGTCCACTTCCACGCCAGATAGCGTTCCTACAATTAAGGTAATTTCCTTAATGGCTTTCCCCCCTTCTTTATAGACCAAATTTTCGCAGGTTTCTACAATACTCACAACTAATGATAACTCATGCATATCCCTTATTTTTTAAGATGGAATATAAGACGATAGCCTCATTTTTTTAATGACTAAATACCTGTGTTTTAATGATGTGCATCATACTAAAATCATTTAATTTTCAATAGCTTCCCCTCTAATAAAACCTTAACCTTTAAAGCGTACCTCTATGGAAAAAAATGCGCTTAAACAACTATTGAAACGCTTTGAGCCTACTCAATCGAGCCTACTCAATATCTTGATTGCTGTTCAAGAGCAAGACAGTTGCGTCCCACGAGAGGCTGTAAAAGAAATTGCTGATTATCTCGCCTTATCTGAGGCAGATGTCTCACAGACCCTCAGTTTTTATCACTTCCTTTCAGAAAAGCCTAGGGGCAAACACATTATTTACCTCAACAATTCTGTGGTGGCCAAAATGATGGGCTCCGATAAGGTGAAAGCCGCTTTTGAAGAAGCGGTTGGCTGTGCCTTTGGAGAAGTAACCAAAGATGGACTCATCGGCCTTTTTGAAACATCTTGCATTGGCATGAACGATCAAGAGCCTGCAGCCTTGGTAGACAGGGAAGTATTCACCTGTTTGACTCCTGTGCGTGCAAAAGAAATCGTAAAAGGTCTAAGAGCAGGCCGATCTGTAACTTCTTTACAAGTAGCTGCCTTAGGAGATGGGCACAACCAACACCCATTGGTACGCGCAGTTGTGAACAACCATATCATGAAGAAAGGCCCTGTCTTGGCAGATGACTACATTTTTGGCGATACGCTCAAAAAGTGCTTGCAACTTTCACCCCAACAAATTATCGATGAGGTAAAAGCTTCAAACCTAAGAGGGCGTGGTGGTGCGGGGTTTCCTACAGGTTTTAAGTGGGAAACTTGTCGTAAGTACGATGCTCCGCAGAAATATATTTTCTGTAATGCAGATGAAGGTGAGCCGGGAACTTTTAAGGATCGGGTAATCCTTACCGAAAAGCCTTATTTATTGATAGAAGGTATGCTTATAGCGGGTCGGGCAGTTGGGGCTTCTAAAGGAATTATTTACTTGCGCTATGAATACAAATATTTAGAGAAGTACCTTGAGGATATATTGCAAACCCTTAGGAATGAGCATTTTCTAGGCAAAAATATTGGCGGAATAAAAGGCTTTGATTTTGATGTGCGCATACAATTTGGCGCAGGTGCTTATGTATGTGGAGAAGAGTCGGCTTTGATTGAGTCTGCGGAAGGCAAACGAGGTGAACCCAGAGAGCGGCCACCATTTCCAGTAGAAAAAGGCTATTTAGAATCCCCCACCATAGTTAACAATGTGGAAACGCTTTGCTCGGCTATAAAAATTATGCAGTACGGTGCAGATTGGTACAAAGGTTTGGGCACACCCTACTCAACAGGCACTAAAGTTTTGAGTATTTCGGGCGACTGTAAATTTCCGGGTATTTACGAGATAGAATGGGGTTTTAACATACACCATATTTTAGAAATGGCCGGCGCCGATGAGAAAGACGTTTTGGCCGTACAAGTTGGTGGGCCTTCAGGTGCTTGTATAAGCCCTAGAGAGTTTAGCCGTATTTTAGATTATTCAGATTTGGCAACAGGTGGTTCTTTCATCATCATCAGTAAAAAAAGAAATTTATTGAAGGATGTGATTTTGAACTTTACTGAATTTTTTATGGAAGAGTCTTGCGGCTCATGTACGCCTTGCCGCGTAGGTACGCTTATGCTAAGGAACCAACTCAAAAAAATTATTGAAGGTAAAGCTTCTTACGAGGACTTGAAAAATCTTAAAAAATGGGCAGCACCTTTAAAAACCAGTCGTTGCGGTTTAGGACAAACAGCCGCCAATCCAATATTGAGCAGTTTGAGAAATTTTCCAGGTATTTATGAGATGCAGGTAAAAAACAGTAAAGAAGACAATCCTGATTTTTCATTGGAAAACGCCTTGCAGCCTGCTATACAACTATATCAAGAAAAAAATAAAGAGCCATGATGGAGCAAGAAAAGCAAAACTTGGTGTCTGTGCTCATAGATGGGCAAGAACAACAAGTAGCCCAAGGAACTTTGGTGCTCAGAGCAATAGAGCAGCACGGTGGTCAAGTGCCTACACTTTGCCACGTAATGGGTGTAACACCAAGAGGCGCTTGTAGGATTTGCACCGTAAAAATCAACCAAAGATTGCAAACGGCTTGTACTACCCCTGTAAGTGAAGGGGCAGAAATTATCACGAATGATGAGGAGCTTACTCAGTTGAGAAAGCAAATTGTGGAAATGATGTTGGCAGAGGGTAATCACATTTGTCCGTTTTGCCAAAAGAGTGGTGCCTGCGAATTGCAAGATTTGGCCTATCAGTTTGGCATTACGGTGCCATCTTATCCTTTTGTATTTCCCGACAGAGATGTGGAAGCGTCGCATCCACAGCTCGCAAAAGAC
>CAKZMZ010000011.1 GCA_937129345.1 uncultured Thalassovita sp.
GCAGTTCGCGGAACGCAGTTCATGGGCTTACTGTTGCGTAAAACAATAAAAAAATGAAAATATTAATAACAGGAGGCGCAGGCTATATTGGCACAGAATTGACCTACCATTTATCTCAATTAAATGGAGTAGAACAGATTGTTATTTACGATAATCTTTCTAGAAAAAACTATAACCTTTTTTTGATGGAGCGCCACTTGCCCGATAGAAAAATCAGGTTTGAAGCGGCAGATATATTGGATTCTTACAAATTGGAAAAAATCGTAAAAGAGGTTGATGTTGTGTTCCATTTGGCAGCTAAAGTGACCACGCCTTTTGCCAATGAAGACCCACATATTTTTGAGCAGGTAAACCATTGGGGCACAGCAGAGTTGAGCTATGCACTTGAGAATACAGAAATTGACAAGTTAATTTATTTGAGTTCTATGTCGGTGTATGGCTCTAGTGAAACACCTGTAACTGTTGAGACAAACCCGAGGCCCAATACTTACTATGGAATATCTAAACTCAATGGAGAAAAAATGATAGAGCGGCTTTCAGAGAAGAATAGAACCTTTATTTTGAGATGTGGTAATGTGTATGGCTACAGCCGAAGCATGCGCTTTGATGCAGTCATTAACAAATTTATGTTTGGAGCGCATTTTCAGAACTTTATACAGATTGAAGGCAATGGCGAACAGCAGAGGCCATTTATCCACATCGATAGCTTGGTACAAGCATTGATAAAGGTTTTACAAATAGACATGGCGTCTGGTATTTATAATTTGTTCGATGAAAACAGAAGTGTGAACCAAATAGTAGGTAGCTTAAAGCAAATCTATCCTAAACTGGAATCTTTACACACCTTGAAAGATATTGAACTGAGAAGTTTAATGGCAGCCAAAGACCCAACAATAGAAAAATTAGATGTAATAGAATCGCCAGATTTAAACAGCAAGCTTAAGGATTTTAGCCAAAAATTTTCATTTTTGCCATAGTTACAATTAGTAAAAATTTTTTAGACTATGAAAGGAATTATCTTAGCTGGTGGTTCGGGCACAAGGCTACATCCATTGACTTTTTCGGTGAGTAAGCAAATGATGCCCATTTACGATAAGCCAATGATTTATTACCCGCTCTCTACACTCATGATGGCAGGCATTCGTGAAATCTTGATCATCTCAACACCTAGAGACATGCCGCTCTTTAAGCATCTTTTGGGAGATGGCAAACAACTGGGTTGTGAGTTTACCTATGCTGTACAGCACGAGCCTAACGGTTTAGCACAAGCCTTTGTAATTGGGGAGGACTTTGTAGGGAACGATAAAGTAGCCTTGATTTTGGGCGATAATATTTTCTATGGCACAGGTTTACAAGATACTTTGATACAAAATAATGATCCAGATGGGGGGGTAGTGTTTGCTTATCATGTTTCAGATCCACAGCGCTATGGCGTAGTGGCTTTCGATAAAAACCAAAAGGCCATTAGTATAGAAGAAAAACCTACCAAGCCTAAATCAAACTTTGCAGTACCAGGTTTGTATTTTTATGATAATCAAGTGGTTGATATCGCAAAATCCATTAAGCCCTCGGCTAGGGGAGAATATGAGATCACCGATGTGAACAGTGCTTATTTAGAAGCTGGTAAACTGCAAGTAGGCATTATGGATAAAGGCACCGCTTGGCTCGATACAGGCACGATCAACTCTTTAATGCAAGCAGGACAGTTTGTACAAGTTATTGAAGAGAGGCAAGGCTTAAAGATAGGCTGCCCAGAAGAAATCGCTTTTTTAATGAATTATATCGATGCAGCTCAATTAGAAGCACTCGCCAAGCCATTGATTAAAAGTGGCTATGGTGAGTATTTAATGGGGCTTTTGGAGGAGGATGGATAATTGTAGCTGTTTTTTTCCATACCATCAGCGAGAAATATAAATTCTATTATATCGAATTATTGAACCTAGAAATCGACCGATTTTCTTGTAGAAATTAAAATTAAACAATCTAAAAAATGCTCATTAAGATCAGGGTACTTTGGTACAGGTTAAAATATCTATATCATAGTTTACTCTCAAAAGGACATCACGAAGACTTAAACAAATTAGCAGAAATATTTAAAACTGATAAAGCTGGTTTACATCATTACACTCCCCACTACAACTCCCACTTCCAAAGATTCAAAGATAAAAAAGTAAATATCTTAGAAATAGGTGTTGGATCATACCACAAAAAATACAAAGGTGGAAATTCCCTTAGGATGTGGAAAGAATATTTTCAAAAAGGTAATATTTATGCAATAGATATCCATGACAAATCTCCATTACAGGAAAACAGAATAAAGATATTTAAAGGAAGTCAGATTGATGAGGGTTTCCTTATGAATGTGGTTGACGAAATAGGTGAAATCGATATTATCATAGACGATGGGAGCCACATCAATGAACATGTTATCAAAACATTCGAAATACTTTTCCCGAAATTGAAAGATGGAGGCTTATATGTTGTGGAAGATGTGCAAACCTCTTATTGGGAAGATCATGGTGGCGATAGCAACAATTTGAAAAACCCAAAAACGATGATGAATTTTTTTAAGAGTCTAACAGATGGTCTTAACCACAAAGAATTTCTGATACCGAACTATGAACCAAGCTATTTCGATAAAAAAATAACTTCTATGCATTTTTACCACAATCTTATATTTGTTTACAAAGGCAATAATGATGAAGAATCGAATATAGTAGTAAATAATCAAAAGTAATTTCAATACGCAAAATGTTGATAGTGGCTACGTCAATGTTTGTAATATCTAAAAAAAGTGACCAAGCAAGACATCAAATACATACGCGCTTTGCATCAAAAGAAATTTCGGCAACAAGAAAATAAATTCTTGGTCGAAGGGGAAAAAGATGTTTTGGAGTTACTTGCTTCAGATTTTGAGATTGACCAACTTTTCTTTACAGACAAATTTACCAAACACCAAGCGTTATTCTCAAACCTACAGCCCTCTCAACTAATTGAAGCTACAGAAAAGCAAATCACCTCAGCAGGTACTTTTAAAACCAATGAGTTTGCGATTGCCCTTGTAAAAAATAGGCCTAGCAATCAAAAAGCAGTATCTATACAAGATTTAGCGATTGCCTTAGATGCCGTGCGCGATCCCGGTAACATGGGTACTATCATTCGCATTGCCGATTGGTACGGCGTAAAAGATATTTATTGTTCGATGGATACTGCCGAGTGGCAAAACCCAAAAGTAATTTCAGCCTCTAAAGGGTCATTTACTCGTGTTAATATTCATTATTTAGATTTGGCTGAGTTTTTAGAAAAACAAAGCGAAAATGTAGAGGTTGTAGGCGCTTTTATGCAAGGAGAGAACCTATATAAAGCCTCCTTAAATCTGCCTGCCATTTTAGTCATGGGCAACGAGTCTCAGGGCATAAGCCATGCGTTATCAGGAAAAATCAAAAATCGCCTTACCATTCCATCGTTTGGTAAAGCTGAGTCTTTAAACGTAGGCATTGCTACCGCCATTTTCTGCGATGCTTTTAGGAGAGGGTAGTGCGCAAATTCCTGTTCAGTATCCATA
>CAKZMZ010000012.1 GCA_937129345.1 uncultured Thalassovita sp.
ACTGCGCTTTTCGTACATCCTCATTTATAAATGAGGATGATGTATAGTAGTAAAAATTGAGGTTCTTAGCTTTTCACTTTCTATTAATTCGTTTACTTTTTGGCATGGGTACCATGCACAAGTTCTCAAATAAACAGTCTTTACTAGGCAGCCGTCTCATGTATGTGTCTTACAAAGGCTCTTTTGGCTATAGGGAAAGCCGTTTCGTTAAAAGGGCATTCAATATTGATGTTGATCAAAAAAGTAGCCGGGTTGGGCAAAAACTTGTTTTTCCTTATCAAAGAGAGTTTTAAGCTTTCGTAAGTTTCGCCGATTCCTTTTCTAATAGCATTTAAAAAGCGTGTATTAATGCCTCTAAATTTTTCTTCGGCGCTTTCAAATACAGTTACTTGGTAAGAAAAAATTTTGGTTTCTTTTTCATTGTACTCATTTACAAATAAGTAGCCCTCGTCGGGGTAAAGCGGAGAAATACCTACTTGCGAGATTTCAATCTTTTCCTCGATCATCTCGTAGATCTCTTTGCCATCGCTTAAAAGTTTTTTCACTTTTGGAATAGCAAAAAGTACAATCTCTTCGAGTTCTTTCATAACATCGCCATCCTCTACGATTTTCTTGTAAGAAATTTTGAGTTTTTCAAAATCGGCCTTACTGATCCTTTGTGGAAAATTTTTGTACATCAATTCTTTGTTTTCCTTAATAGTGAGTAGGTTTTTATAATGAAAAACCAATTCGCTCAGAGAGGGATAAATTTTATGTTGTACAAATTGCTTTTTAATGTTTTGGAGGTAAGCCAATAAAATGTATTTCTTGTACTCGAAGTCTATTAGCCCGTCTGTAAGCCAGTTTTCACTAAGTTTCTGCATAGATACCAAGTTTTATAAATTGAAAAAATTATACTTAAGCTATAAATAAGTTATCAAAAAATCAATATCTCTATCTAAAATTACAATATTTATATAAATGCAAGCAATTATTTGCTATATACATAATATAAATTTGGCTTTTATGAAGCTGTTGTATTTTGCTACAATACTTTAAGGCAAGTATTAAGTATCAAACAAACTTTTAAAAAATGAATGATAGATTGGCTTGTAATTTTTAAAAAACGTTTTCCTCATAATTTTCTTACTACTGATTTTTTTGTTCCTAAAATTTCGATACGTTTGCCGAAAAATCAATAATCGAAGCACACATAAATGAGAAAGTTATATACCTCTCACATTATGATGGTGAGCCCTGCCAATTTTGGGCATAACCATCAAACCGCAGGCACTAACTTATTCCAAGTAGATGAGCCCATTGGCGACCCCGATATGATTAGAGAAATGGCGCTGAAAGAGTTTAACGATTTGGTTGATAAACTGAGAGAAAATGGTGTAACAGTAAATGTGGTTTACGATACGCCAGAACCCGTTAAACCAGATGCTATTTTCCCTAATAATTGGATTTCTTTTCATAACGATGGTACGGTGGTCCTATATCCTATGCTTTCAGAAAATAGGCGTTGGGAACGCAGGAGAAGTATTATAGATCTAATTGGGCAGTCTTACAAAATTGAGCGCGAAGTAGATTTGAGCCATTACGAGGCAGAAGAAAAGTTTTTAGAAGGTACAGGCAGCATGGTTTGGGACAAATCTACCCATTACTGTTTTGCTTGCCTCTCGCAGCGGACACATGTATTGGCATTAGAAGATTTTTGCGAGAAAATGGGCTACCATTTAGTGAGATTCGAGTCTACCGATGATCAGGGCTACCCAATTTACCATACCAATGTTATGTTTTCCATTTCATCTAAATACGCCATAGTCTGCTTAGACTCTATCAGATTAGAGCAAGAAAAAGATTTGATTTTGCATTACCTCAAGAAAGCAGGAAAAGAAATCATCCCGATCTCAAGATCACAAATGTTTCAGTTTTGTGGCAATGTGCTTGAGTTGGGCAACGAAAAAGGCGAGAGTATTTTGGTGATGTCTGAGAAAGCTTGGCTGTCATTTTTGCCCGAGCAATTAGAGGTCATCGAAAAGTATTCTACCATAGTGCACTCTCCACTAGGTACTATAGAGCGGCTAAGTGGGGGCGGGGCTCGATGCATGATAGCCGAAATTTTTTTAGAACCTAAATAAAAAACGCTACATTTAAAGAAATATCTTACGCAGGTTTTTACCTGCGTTTTTGTTTTCCGCGAAGTCTAAATGCTAAAAAGTAAAAAAACCATTTTGTGGCCAATTCGTATCTTAAGAGGATTTGATTAGAATAATCACAAAACTTTAATTGAGCGCACAGATATTTAAATTTGTGAAAATACCCGATTTTTTACTTCAAATTAGCATTTTTAGCACATACTCTACTTTTTCTATAAAACATTCATTTTGAAAGAAATTACCACTAGCTATATGAAAAAACTGAAAGTCTTTCTTTCACTGGCCATTGTTTTTATGTCGCTGAATGTCTTGGCTCAAGATGCGCCCATGTTGGTCATTGACTCTAAGGGCCACTCAGCGCGTATCAACGATGTTATGTTTACTGCAGATGGTAAAACTCTAGTTACCGTCTCGGATGATAAAACCATTAGAGTTTGGAACAGCACCAATGGCACTTTGCGCAAAACCATTATAGGATACATGGAGAAAGGGCCTGTAGAAAAACTGATCGCAGGTGCCATCTCTCCCGATGGGCAGCTTTTGGCAGTGGGCGGTTACTTGCCCAATGATGAAATAAGACTCATTCACATCAATTCGGGCAAGCAAATAGCTACTTTATTAGGTCATAGCAATGTAATAACCGATTTAAGTTTTTCGGGCGATGGTACTTTGTTGGCAAGCGCCAGTGGTGATAAATCGGTAAAAGTTTGGCGCATACCACCCATATTGAGCGGTGGCAGGCTAAATGGTAGGCCAGAAATTGCCGCTACCTTTAACGATCACGACAATGCGGTTTACGGCTTGGCATTTTCTCCTATGGAGGGCAAAATAGCTTCAGTATCTATAGATGGCAAATTGGTAATGCACTATGTGCAAGACAATGGAAAAGCAGCAGGCCCCTCAAAAAAACTACAAGGTCATGAGGGTGGAATTTATTGTCTAGACTTCTCTCCAGATGGACGCTTTATCGCTACAGGTGGTCTAGATGCCAAAATTTATCTGTGGGACAACAATGGAGATTTTTACAATGAACTTAGCTGGAAAAACGATAATTTAAACGAACGCTTAGACGATGTCTTCTCTATTAGTTTTTCTCATGAAATGAATAAGCTGGTAGCCACGACTACTAAGGCCATTGTTACCGAAGTGCCTTACGGACTTTCGTTAGGCTCATTTGTGGGGCACGACAACACCATAAGAGCATCAGATTTTGCTCCGGTTCGCTCAGCCAAAGGTAATGAAATTGTAGTAACCGCGGGTGGCACCAATAACGAGATTTATATTTGGGATGCAGAAGATGGCACCGTTTTCCAAAATATGCACGGAGTAGGCCAAGCGATGTGGTCTGTGGCTTTTGGCAAAGATTATAAAATAGCTTTTGGCAGTTCTTATACTCAAGCCGACGCGGTAAATCGTGGTCCTTTAGAGAAAACTTTTGATTTCTCCACCCTCGAAATGGGCTTGCAAACACCAGAAGAAAATGATTATGCAAGAGCAAGAACCACCTTTAGAGGACTGCAGCTTACCCAAACCGATGCCAATACGCTCAAAATCAGTAATGGTACCACCATAGTGCATGACGAGACTTCTGGCAGAACTATTAGAACTTTCTCTTTTACACCTGCTGGAGATATTGTAGTAGGCAGTGCCGGTTCTTTAAGATTGTACAGTCAAACAGGTGCTTTGCTAAGAGAATTTAAAGGGCATACCGGCGAAGTTTGGGCAGTGTCTGTTTCTGAAGATGGCAATAGACTGGTTTCGGCAAGTAACGACCAAACCATTAAGTTGTGGAACATTGAGACTGGTGAAAATCTGGCTACATTATTTGTGACCCGTAACAACGAATGGATTTGTTACACGCCACAGGGCTATTATCAAGCTTCGGCAGGTGGTGAGCAATACATCGGTTGGCAGATAAATCGCGGTAAGGAACAAACGGCAGAATTTTATCCGGTAAAAGCATTTAGTAAGCAGTTCTTTAAACCAGAATTGGTATCTATTACTGTACAAAGCGGTGCATTTATCAACGCGGTTACTACTTACGAAGAAATCAAAGAAGAACCTATTCTTGTAAAAACGGAAGAAGAAATTGAGGAAGTAATCGAGAAAATCATGCCTCCTAAGGTTGAGTGGATCTATCCCGATGCTGATTTTGTAGAAGTAGACAAAAATTTGATTAAGGTAAAAGCTAAGGTTACCTCCGATGTGCCCATTACCGATGTAAAGGTTTTGATTGATGGCAGGCCGGTTTCTTCTAAAAGAGGGTTTAAGATAGAAAAAGCAGATTCGCCCACTAAAAAATGGGTCGATTTTGATATTCCTTTGGTCAATGCGAGTATTACTTTTGACAACAACGAAATATT
>CAKZMZ010000013.1 GCA_937129345.1 uncultured Thalassovita sp.
TTGGCAGGTAGGAGTTTGCCTTTGCCACTAGCAGCCTCTGCCATGTTTGCGACTTGGTTTGGCTCAGAAACCGTATTAGGCGCTTCTTCGGAATTTATAAAGCACGGCTTAATTGGGGTGATAGAAGACCCCTTTGGTGCAGCATTGTGTCTTTTTTTGGTAGGGGTATTTTTTGCAAGACCCCTTTATAAAATGCAGTTGCTTACCTTTGGCGATTTCTATAGGATAAAATTTGGGAGAAAAGCGGAGATTATCGCCAGCTTATTTTTAGTGCCTTCTTACTTTGGGTGGATTGCCGCCCAATTTGTAGCAATTGGCTTATTGCTAAATGTTGTGCTAGGCGTGCCTACTACTGTAGGAATGGTAATCGGTACTTTA
This sequence comes from uncultured Thalassovita sp., assembly GCA_937129345.1. GTDB lineage: Bacteria > Bacteroidota > Bacteroidia > Cytophagales > Flammeovirgaceae > Chondrinema. The sequence continues at coordinate 379 of CAKZMZ010000013.1, forward strand.
GCTGTACTCTTCTACACTTATATAGGGGGCATGTGGTCCATTTCTATTACAGATTTCATACAGACAATTATCATAATTGCTGGACTACTGTTTTTAGCCTTTAGTTTGAGCAGAGATGCAGGAGGCATAATTAAGGTGCTTGATAGTGCGCCCAAAGGATTTTTCAGGATTACTCCAGATTTTACTTATGAGGGAGTGGTACATTATATAGCTGCATGGATTACGATAGGGCTTGGTTCTATCCCTCAGCAAGATGTTTTTCAACGTGTTATGGCGGCAAAATCTGCAAAGGTTTCTGTCAATGCTTCCTACATCGGGAGTTTTATGTACCTTACCATTGGTTTTATCCCACTATTTATTGGCCTTTGCAGCAAGCAATTATATCCAGAACTTATTGAGGGAGATGCGCAATTGATCATCCCCAATGTGGTGATAGAGCATAGCAATATTTTTATACAAGTGATGTTTTTTGGCGCTTTGCTTTCTGCCATTATGAGTACCTCTAGTGGCGCCATACTGGCGCCCGCATCTATTTTAGCAGAAAACCTCATCAAACCTTTAAATAAGAACCTGAGCGATCAGTCATTACTTAGATTGGTGCGATTTTCAGTAGTAGTGGTTACAGCTTTCTCTTTGATATTGGCCTCTGTAGAAGGCAACATTTACGACCTTGTGGCCATGTCTTCGGCCTTTAGTTTGGTTTCTTTGTTCGTGCCCATGTTGGCAGGGCTTTATTGGCCATCTTACAGCGAAAAGTCGGCCATCCTTTCTATGTTTACAGGTATGGCGGCTTGGTTGTTTTTCGAAGCCTTTCCTGTAGGCACGCCCAGTATTTTACTAGGTCTTTTAGCCAGTTTTATTGGTTTGTTTCTTGGCAACTTGATCGTAGGCAAACGTCAAATTACAGAAGGGAAGGATGGGTACTCAAAAATCAATCAGAATTGAGCTGTGTAGGCAAGGACAAAAAATCTTTTGTCTTCGAACGGCCCATTTATTAGGCCATTCGAAGTACATTTTCAAATTATAGTTTTCTTTTAAAAAGCCAGCTGTACATTTTGTCTTCTGCAAAGGCTTGTTCCCAAGAATTGTGATTGGTTGCAGGGTATTCTGTGTATTTGGGCTTGCCACCAACCATTTCTAAGGCATTTACTAGCACTCTAGCATGGTCTACAGGTACTACTTGGTCTTCTTCTCCGTGGAAAATCCACAGAGGAGTCTCTGCAAGAATGCTCGCTTCGCGAACGTCTATGAAACTGCAGACTACTACAGCGGCTGCAAACATGCCGGGGTTTCTAAGGAGCATATCGTAGGTACCGTGACCTCCCATAGAAAGTCCTGTGGCGTATAGCCTTCTTTCATCTATGCTGTAGGTCTCTTTGGTGTAGTCTATCAGTTCAAGTAGTAGTTTCATGGTTTCTGATGGCGTTTCGCTCAACCAAAACCGCTCGGCGGGGTCGCCTTCTTTAAAAACAGACCAACGGTCATCTTTAGGGCATTGCGGTGCTAGTACAAATGCTGGATATTTATCTCTAATTTCTTCATTTAAAAATGATTTGACTGCGTGCTTCAGTTGTGCTTTATTGTCATTGCCCCGTTCACCAGAACCGTGTAAAAAAACCACCAAAGGATATTTTTTTTCAGGATTGTAATCTTTGGGTTTGAGCAGTCTGTAGGGCAAAATACCACCAGTTTCTGAGGTGTAGTTCATAGCCTCAAAAGTATCTAAAACCATTTCTTCTTGCGCTATTGATTTTAAGCTGAAAAGACAAAAGCTAAGCATAAAAAAGACAGCAGTTTTCATAAGCGTAGTGTTTCAGTTGTAAAAGGAAATCAAAGTATACTAAATTTAATAATAAACAGGCATAAAAAAAACCTGCATAGCTCAGTATGCAGGTTTAATGTTTTATTAAAACCGACTGATTAGATTTCCATCAATTGTAAATCTTTGTTGGCGTAAACACCTTGCTTCAATTTGTCTGAAACTTTCTCAAAAGCATTAATGGTTTCCTCCACATCATCTAAACTATGAGACGCTGTTGGAATTAAACGAAGCATGATGATGTCCTTAGGAACTACCGGATAAACCACCACAGAGCAGAAAAGGTGGAATTTTTCTCTGAGGTCGATGATCAAGTGTGCCGCTTCGCTCGGGCCACCACTCAAAATGACCGGTGTTACAGGCGATTGTGTATTGCCCAAGTTAAAACCTCTTTCTCTCAATCCGCTTTGTAAGGCATTTACTACCTCCCAAAGTTTGTCTTTTTGCTCGGTAGAATTGCGAAGCATTTCTAGGCGCTTCATATTGCCTTTAACAATAGGCATGGGCAGGGTTTTAGCAAAAATCTGAGAACGCATATTGTAACGCAAGTAGTCTATTACGTTCTCTTTGCTTGAGATAAAAGCGCCAATGCTCGCCATAGATTTGGCAAAAGTTGAGAAATAGATGTCTATTTCATCTTGTACGCCTTGTTCTTCTCCAGTTCCAGCACCAGTTTTGCCCATAGTTCCGAAACCGTGCGCATCATCTACAAACAATCTAAACTGATATTTCTTTTTAAGGGCCACAATGTCTTTAAGATTGCCCATATCTCCCAACATACCGAAAACACCTTCGGTAATTACCATAATGGCACCGCCGGTTTCTTCAACAATCTTACTGGCTCTTTTCAATTGCTTTTCGCAGCTTTCTATATCGTTGTGCGGGAATACAAACCTTTTTCCAAGGTGCATCCTAAGACCATCTATAATACAAGCGTGGCAATCAGAATCGTATACCACCACGTCTTTTCTGTCTAAAAGTGCATCTATTGCAGACATGATGCCTTGGTAGCCATAGTTTACCACTACAGTGTCTTCTTTGCCCACAAATTCGCTCAGTTGGCTTTCAAACTCCTCTATGAGGTTAGAGTTGCCCGACATCATGCGCGAGCCCATTGGGTAAGCCAAACCAAACTCTTCGGTGGCTTCTGTATCTATTTTTCTTATTTCAGGAGTGTCTTTCTTATTGGTTGTAGAATTCATGTACACGTATCAAATTCGCAACAACTTTATCGGTTTTTTGATGACCCCTATAATACAAATTCCGTTTCTATTACTTTCATACAGTGTAGGCAAATATTTGGATAAACAAATATCATCAAAAATTGTGGAGCCGCTTTTGTATCTGGCGTCAGGGTTTATAGGATTAGTTTTTATTGAATGGATGTATGTTGGGAATACACCTTGGGGTTCAGACGCATGGCAATTGCTTATGTTCACTTTTTGGGG
>CAKZMZ010000014.1 GCA_937129345.1 uncultured Thalassovita sp.
CAGGGTATTTAAATTTCTTCTTTTTATGTGGCTTAGAATTTAATAAAACATTAATGGCCTCTGTATAAGTGATGCGTTCAAATTTGTTTTGTGTTACGAACCGCATGCTTTCTATCAAACCCATTTGCCTGCGTTCATTTTGCGGCTTGCTTTTATCGGCATCGGCTGCGCGTTTATCCAAAAATGCCATATCATCTGGACAGGCCTCCAACACATAGTTAATGAGGTATTTCACAAACTCTTCTGCCAAGTCCATGTTGTCGTTTAGATCATAGAAAGCCATTTCGGGCTCAACCATCCAAAACTCTGCAAGATGGCGCGTCGTGTTTGAGTTTTCTGCTCTAAAGGTAGGGCCAAATGTGTAGATATCGCCCATAGACAAGGCACCTATTTCACCTTCTAATTGCCCTGATACGGTTAAGTTGGTTTCTTTGCCAAAGAAATCTTCTTTAAAATCGATTTTACCATCTTCTGTTTTTGGCGGAGCGGTCAAATCTAAGGTGGTTACGCGGAACATCTCTCCCGCGCCTTCTGCATCAGAGCCTGTAATAATGGGCGTATGCAAGTAGTAAAAGCCCTTATCGTTAAAAAATTTGTGTATAGCAAAAGAAAGCGCGTGCCTAATGCGCAATACCGCACTTATGGTATTGGTCCTAGAACGCAAATGTGCAATGCCTCTTAAAAACTCCATAGAGTGTTTTTTGGGCTGTAGCGGATACTTATCTGGGTCGGCCTTTCCGAGTATTTCTACTGCTTCGGCTTGTACCTCAAAGGCTTGGCCTTTGCCCTGAGACTCTACCAATAGGCCTACCACGTTAATACAAGCACCTGTATTGACATCTCTCAAAAGCGATTCGTCGGCTACCTCGGGTGTGGTAACAACTTGTATGTTGTTGATAGTAGAGCCATCGTTTAAGGCAATAAAAGCCACATTCTTGTTGTCGCGCTTTGTACGTACCCAACCTGAAACTTTAATTTTTTCTCCCTTTTTACTGCCGCTGAGCAGCTCTTTAATTTTGATTCTCTTCATCTGAATAGAAAATAAATTACACCCAAAATTTGACTTGAACAGTCAAAAAAGAAAACCCCCGAGGTTTTCGAGGGATTTATCAATTTTCGGCAAAGGAAAAGGTTTTTAATGTCTTATCAAAAAACGCCAATACAAAATCATCTTTTATTTGCCAAAAGGTAGGCAACACTTTCTGGGTTTAGCATTTCTTGGAGTTCACGCCATGTAATTTCTACCTCATCGGAGCAAAAATCATCAGGCAATACCTGCTTATTAAGTACAATTACCAATCCCCCTTCCTTAATACAAAATGATGTTAAACGCATTTTGCTCGGCACTTTACAAGTAGAAAATTTCTTGTTTATGATTTCGATGATTTTGCGCTCATAATCTAGATTAGGTAAAAACAAATCTGATAGGTGGATGATTTTTCCCGATCGCTTATCAAAATTGAGCGTGCGGTTTAGTTCAAGTGCTTGGTTCATGCCTGGGTGGTAACTCCTCTTTATAAATTTTAAGCTCAGGGCTTCTTCGATATTACTGCAAACATTGTAATCAAAATTGAGGTAGCTAAAACTATTTTTATTGTTGATCATGTCTACCTTTTCTTGAAACACGGAAATGGCTTCTACCATGTAGCCCTGCACTTCTAGGTTCAACTCTATGTGCTTTTGATTCTGACGGTCTATCAATTCAGGGTATGTGAAATTGAGTTGGTAGGTATGGTAATTCTTATTAAAAGACTTCCTGACAATTGAGATTTCATTAGAGAAATCGCTGTACCTAAAAGGCATGGATTGCAAAAGCAAAAGAACTACAAAGCCAAATCGTAACATGATCTATATTATTTTTCCTAAATGAATTTATGCTACGGATTATTCGGTATTAAAAATAGTAATTGTAGGATGCTGCTAGTGTGGATTAGTATTGCTTTAGAGCAGGAATGCGAATTGATTTGGTATTTTTTAAAGTTAGGAATAATATGTCTGAAAACGTAGTAATCCAAAATAGCATATTGTGTTATAGCTATATTTTTAACAAATGTTTACTAAATCAGTGCCGTTTTCACCATATTTTCTTTCAGAAACTTTCTAAAAAAAGAACACTAATGTGTAAAACAACTGTAATGGCATTGAACATTGCCGAAAGTCTCCTTGAGCGGAATGAATTGAGAAAGTGGGATTAAGATATTGTAACGAAGTTCGTCGCAGAGCGCTTGTTTACGGTAACCTTTAATTATACAGTTTACCCAATACATCAATCGGTAGATTGAGTTGGTATTTTCCTGCTCTATTTTTTAACTTTTTTTAATTGCTCCATTAATGCATTGATAATCAGAGGTATATCATTTATACTTTAAGAACTATTTGTTTGGTGCACAGTTTGGTTAGAGGCAGCAGTAAATTTTATATTATTTTTGGAGATTGAGTGAGTGATTTGCGGTTTTAACAAATAATTTACCAACATGAAATTACAGGCCGAAAACTTGATCAAAAAGTACAAAGGCAGAAAGGTAGTGAACGATGTTTCTGTAGGGGTAAGCCAAGGAGAAATCGTTGGATTGCTCGGGCCAAATGGAGCGGGTAAAACCACTACTTTTTATATGATAGTAGGTCTGATCAAGCCCAACCAAGGCAAAATCTTTCTGGATCAAGATAATATTACGAAATTACCCATGTACCAACGCGCAAAGCTTGGTGTGGGTTATTTGGCTCAAGAGCCTTCTGTATTTAGAACTTTGAGTGTGGAAGAAAACATCTTGGCACCGCTCGAAATGACCAAACTATCTAAAAAGGAACAGCACGAAAAAATGGAGTCGCTTTTAGAGGAATTTAGCTTAACGCACGTGCGCAAAAATAAAGGAATGGTTCTCTCGGGAGGGGAGCGCCGCAGGACCGAGATAGCACGGGCATTGGCTACAGACCCCAACTTTGTACTTTTAGATGAGCCTTTTGCAGGCGTAGATCCCATAGCAGTAGAAGAAATACAGCGTATTGTTTTTAAGCTGATCCACAAGAATATCGGTATCCTGATTACAGACCACAACGTAACCGAAACATTGTCGATCACATCTAGGGCTTATATTCTTTCGCAGGGTAATATTTTGAGAGAAGGTACTCCTGAAGAACTGGTTTCTGATCCAATTGTAAGAAAAGCCTATCTTGGTGAAAAATACGAATTTAAAAGGAAGATTTTTGAGGATTGATTTTCTCGAGCTAAGATTGCTCTATCAACTCTCAATAAGCATTTAATCTGAAACAACATGGAACTGCTCAACACATTTTTTAATTGGGTAATGGGTCGTAGGATCACTCAAATAGAATATTTCATGGAAAAGCCCCATGAAGTACAGCATAAGATATTCGATTACCTGATAAGTATGGCTAGGAATACAGAATGGGGCAAAAAATACGATTACTCCAGCATTAGCAGCGTAGAGACCTTTAGGCAAAGAGTGCCTGTCTCGAGTTATGAGCAGTTTTTTCCCTATATAGACCGCATGCTCCATGGCGAGCAAAACCTGCTTTGGCCAACAAAAGTAAGATGGTTTGCCAAATCTTCGGGTACCACCAACGCTAGGAGTAAGTTTATTCCCGTAACTGAAGAGTCATTAGAAGACTGCCACTACAAAGCGGGCAAAGATTTGATTTCTATGTATGTAAATAGAAATCCCGATTCAAAACTTTTCTCAGGAAAGACCATAGGTGTGGGTGGTACTTATCAGCGCAGCGAGATCAATCCGAAAATGTATTACGGAGATGTATCTGCAGTGCTCATGAAAAATTTACCAGTTTGGGCGGAGTACATGCGTGCACCCGGCTTGGATGTGGCTTTGATGGATAATTGGGAAGAGAAAATTGAAAAAATGGCACGTTTGACCTTAGAAGAACCTATTACCAATATTTCAGGTGTGCCCACTTGGACCATCGTTTTATTAGAACGGGTATTGGAACTAACCGGAAAAGACAATATCGCCGAAGTTTGGCCTAATATAGAAATATTTACCCACGGTGCGGTAGCTTTTGATCCTTACAGGGAAACTTTTAAAAAGTTGATTCCCAAGGACGACATGCATTATGTAGAATTATACAATGCCTCTGAGGGATTTTTTGGTATGCAAGATACCGAAACCCCTAATGAAATGCTCTTGATGCTAGACTATGGCGTATTCTATGAGTTTATCCCTACAGGAGAATTTGATAGTGAAAGCCCCAAAACCATAGGTTTAGATGAAGTGGAAGTCGGGAAAAATTATGCCGTGGTCATCTCTACGAATGGTGGGCTGTGGCGCTACAAAATAGGTGATACCATTCGCTTTACCTCTACCACACCATACCGCTTTAAAATAACGGGCAGGACCAAGCACTTTATTAATGCTTTTGGGGAGGAAGTGATTATAGAAAATGCAGAGGTTGCAATAACTACGGCCTGTGGCGCAACAGATGCCGAAATTGTAAATTTTACGGTAGCCCCTATTTATTTAGAAGCGGGAAAGAAGGGCGGCCACCAATGGCTAATAGAGTTTGAAAAAGCCCCTACCGATATGGATGAATTCAATCAGGTTTTGGATAGCAAGCTGCGGGAGATCAATTCTGATTATGATGCCAAGCGTGCCCATGATTTGGCTTTGGTTAAACCTGAAATTGTTGTTCTGCCTCGCCAGACTTTTTACAATTGGATGAAACAAAGAGGCAAACTTGGCGGACAGCATAAAGTGCCAAGGCTAGCCAATAACAGAGATTACGTAGAGGAAATCTTGGCAATGCTAAGCAATAAAGAAACTACAAGCTAAAATTTATTCACTAAATCGACTCGGAATTTTTCTTCAGGAGTTCTTGCATGATTTTACTCAATCTAGCCTTGGCCTTTTGGGCTTCTTCAGCTTTCATATCGGCCTCGGTTTCTTGTGGTAGATTGCGGCAATCAATCAATTTTTTATCATTATGATGCCAGCGCCATGCGCCATCGAAAATCATGTACTTACCTCGATAGCCTGCAGTTATCCATTCTCGACTCGTTGTTTCTTCTCCCATCAATATGTTGTGGAATGAGATACCATCTATCATATCTTGATTTGTTTCTATTTTCACATCTGCTAAATCGCAAATAGTAGGATATAAATCTGCAAAATCTATAAGTTGGTTTATTTTTCGACCTCCTGCTATTTTTTTAGGCTGATAAAAAATAAGCGGCACATGTGCGCCAGCATCCGTCATGGTATGTTTTCATCCTGTTTGATTGCCTTTTCGAAGACAGGTTT
>CAKZMZ010000015.1 GCA_937129345.1 uncultured Thalassovita sp.
ACCCCATATCCAACCTTTTTCTACGGCGTCTACCACATATTTAGAGTCAGAATAAAGGGTTACCGGCGTATTGCTCAACTTGAGCGATTCTAATGCTACACAAACCGCCATCAGCTCCATACGGTTATTGGTGGTTTTTTTAAATCCTGCCGAAAGCTCCTTTCTTAAGTTATGCTTGGGAGAAAGCAGGACCACACCGTAACCACCTGGGCCGGGGTTGCCCATTGAGGAACCGTCGGTGTAAATAATTACGCCATCTTTATTCGAGTTTTTTGCCATCGGATATCTCTAGTAAATACAATTGATACTTTAAATTACTGATTTTTTCGAAATTATTTAGGCTTTCCCGATAGGAGAGCCCTGTATACTCGCTATGTTCTAAGAACAGTAGGCTATTAAGCAATGTGCCTTCTTTTGCAAAAAATACCGCATTTTTAGTGTTCAGCTCAGAAAAATTCTCAGGATGCGATACCAAGAAAAAATAATCTAACAAAACATAATTGTAACCTTTCTTTACCAAAGGAGCAATTTCATCTTGGTGAAAAATAATCTTGTGTTCTACCTTACGGCCAAGATAAGGCAACAGGCCTTTGCCCGAAGTAATGATTATTTTATCTATCTGTTGCTCGTCTAGAAACTTAGCCACGCGCTGGTAACCTTTTTGGCCATGCCTGTAAAATTCCTGATAGACCAGTAAGCTTTGATATGTAAAGATTATTGCGCAGAGAGTAATGAACCACGCCTTGCGGATGAATTGAGTACAATAAAAAATCAAGAACATACCAAAAGGCACGTAAACAGGTAGTAAGCCCCTTGGTGCTTTTTGCAAAAAGCACATTAAAAGTAGGTAGGGAAAGGAGATGATGAAAATATAGCGAAGGGCAGGGTTTTCCTTAGCAACATCTACCACTTTTTTAAAATGAACTGCCAAAAAGAAAATAAAGGCGAATCCCAAGAGTAACCAAGCAGGCTCATAAGAAAATAGATATCTAAAGTAAAAATCTACATCTAACCTAAGCGGAGGTACCGCCGCGTAGGGGTTCATATCTTTTATAAAAGCTTGTGCCCAAAAATATTTGGGGTAGGTAAAGATTCCTACTCCATTTAGCCAGCCTAGTAAAGTTATTAAAATGGGTGCAGAGGTTAAAGCAAAAAAGGCATAAAGCCACTTTTTAAAGTTTGTGTTTTTCTCTTTTTTTAAGAATAGATATACCACAAAAAAAGCCAGAAAAATTATGTGTTTGTAATTACTGCAAATGGCCACGCCCAAACTTAGCCAAGCAAGTAACCAATGGTATGTTTTTGCTTTCTCATAAAGGCCGATATAGAAAAAATAGAAAGCGCCCAAAAGGAAGCTTAAAGAAAAACTGTCTATGGAAAAATACTGCGATGAGGCAAAATAGACCATACCGCTGCCCACTATCAAAAAAACAGCTAGTTGTGCCCAAAAGTCAGTCTTTAACTTTTTAGAAAATACTTTTACAAAAAACCACAAGCCAAACACATTAAGAGCGGCAAAAATATATTCTAGCCAAATATGGCTTTGCTCTAAAAGGTAAAAGGGTAGAAAGAACAAATAAAAAAAAGGACTCGCATGATGAAAAAATCGAGAGAAATCTCCTTTTGCTAGTTCACTAATAATTGTGTAGTTAGTTACTGCATCATAATCGAACAAACCCAATAAATGGAAGTTGCCAATCCTGCAAATTAGCAGGAACAGAACGGCAAATCCCCACAACAATTTTTGATGTTGTTTGCTTGGCGTTTTAGGCATAAATCGCTAAAAGGTATCATCCAAAATATCGGCGGCATTTACAGGGCCGTTGTAAGTGAGTGTGGCAATAATAAAAGCTATGGAAGCTATGATTAGGCCGAACATAAAAATGGTATAGGCGGTGCGTAAGTATCGGTACTTTCTGCCTAGTACCACACCCAAAAAATAAATATCTTTGATCATGCTGCCATAGAGGTATTCGCTGTCGTTGAGCATTTCGGTCATGCCCCATTCAAAATCTTTGAGGTCCATTTTATGGAAATTGCCAAAAAAGAGTAGATTGGCCCTTTTCTGTTGGATGTCCTCCTTGCTAAACCTACCCGAAGTAACATTAGGTCGCGTAGATAAAATAGCAAAAACGATAGAAGTAAGGCAAACTGTCAGAAGTATGAGTGTAGGCGCAATTAAATGTGGGTTACTATCGAGTTTGCGCATAAGCACACCTACAATAATTGTAATGAGGATGGAATTCACAGAGATGAGGATATTGGCCTTGCTGTCTGCCATTGAGCTAAAATCCACATGGTTTTTAGAGGTGGTCCTGAACATGGTCTCTATGCCTCGCTCAGGCCTGCCCTCTACTTTTTTTAGCTTTTTTTTGAGTTGTTTGAGTTCTTCTTGATCAACTTTTAGGTCGTCTAGCAGCGCTTCTTCTTTGGCCTTGCCTAGCTTTTTAAGTTTCTTCTCTAATTTTTTTAAGTTCTTAGCCTTTTTATCGCTGTAGGTCTCTCTGCCGTACTCGGTAAAATATTTATGACGCTTGAGAAAATCTAGGTTCTGCTTGACCCATTCCTCATCAGAGAGGTCTTCTTTACCCAAAGCGTGCCACTCGCGCCTTAATGAGGCAGAAACCTCAAAAAACTCTTGACTGCCCAAATGCGATAAATCGGCATCGCACAATGCTTTTTCTAGTTTGTTTTTTGGCTTTTGAGGCATTTTTGTAGCCCTAATAGCGCTTTTTACTGCCTCGATTTTTTCTTGGGCGTAATCTTCTTTACTCAAAAAATCTTCGGCAAACTGAGCGCTTACCTCTTCGTGCCCGTCTTCTGTTTTGCTGTGGCCTGTATCGTGAAACCAAGCAGCAAGTTTTAAAATCTCTATTTCTTCCTCGTTTAACCCTTCTTCTCTACCGATATCTTCTGCAGCCGCCACTACCCTAACTGTATGTTCAGAATCGTGGTATTCTCTGTTTTCTGGCAATTTTTTGTTGAGAAAGTCCCTTACATACGCTTCTGCTTTCTGTATTACTGACTGCTGAGTTTGTTCCATAAAAGTTTAGGAAAGAATACAAGTAATAGTTGATGTTTATCTTTAATAGCTTACCGGCACTACCATCATTAAAGCACAAAATTTAATTTATTAGAGGCCTATCAAAAATGAATTTAACAACTTTCACCTCAGTGTTTAACCTTAAAAGATAAAAAAATCGATTTGCTTTTTTACATACCGAAAACAAATTTAAGATAATTAAAAGAATTTAATAAATTGTTGCCCTACCTTATGATTAAGATTTGATTTATGAGTACAAAACGCATTTGTATGTGGTCTGGGCCAAGAAATGTCTCAACAGCATTTATGTATTGTTTTGCCCAACGTTCAGACACGCTTGTAGTAGACGAACCGCTTTACGCACATTACCTTAAAGAGACAGGTGTTGAGCATCCTGGGCGAGAGGAAGTTTTGGTAAGCATGGAAAGCGACGGCCTAAAAGTAATTGATCAAGTAATTTTAGGTAAGGTAGCCCAACCTGTTCTCTTCATAAAAAATATGGGTCATCATTTCATCAATCTTCCAGAAGATTTTCTTTTTAAAATGCAAAATATGTTCTTGGTACGGCATCCTGAGGAGATGTTGCCTTCATTGGTAAAGAAAATACCAGAACCTGTGTTGCTCGATACCGCCTATGAGTTGCAATACCAGATCATGCAAAAGCTATTGGCCAAAGGTCAGCGCCCAATAGTGGTAGACTCCAAATACCTACTGCTAAATCCGGAGAAAACCCTGCACTTGCTTTGCGAAGCCTTGCAAATACCTTTTGATAAAAACATGTTGGAGTGGCAAGCTGGTGCTAGGCCAGAAGATGGTGTATGGGCCAAGTATTGGTACAGCGCTGTGCATAGCTCTACAGGATTTGCGCCTTACGAAAAGAAAAATGAAAAACTATCTGATAGGCTACATGCTTTGCTAGAGCAATGTCAATATTATTATGAAAAATTGAGTGCATACTCCATCAATAAATAAAGTTTAGAACTTGCTAAAAAAATAGAGTAGAATTCAAACTATCCATACCGCAATGTGCTAGCATTAGAGATTGCTGATGGTTTATCGAGTAATTCATAATAGTAAATGTTTAGCAAAATTTGCAAATAAACCCAAGCTCAGCATTAACATTTTTTCTGCGATACAACAAAAAAATCTTAAAAGAAATGACAGAACAACCTACTTTACCCAATCCCAAAAATGAGCATATAAAGATTTACGTAAACGGTAAGGTTTTGCCTAGAGAAGAAGCCAAAATATCTGTTTTTGATAGTGTAGTACAAGGTGGCGATGCCGTTTGGGAAGGATTGCGCCTTTACGATGGTAAAATATTTATGTTAGATGCCCACCTACAAAGGTTGATGAACTCTGCCAAGGTATTGGCCTACGAAAATGTACCTAGTGCTGACTTCATAAAAAAAGCGCTGAGGGAAACCTTGGCCGCAAATGATATGCAAGACGATGTGCACATGCGCCTTACGCTCACAAGGGGAAAAAAAGTGACTTCAGGAATGAACCCCAAGTGGAATCAGTATGGTTGTACGCTCATTATTATACCCGAGTGGAAAGCACCTATTTATAGAAACAAAGGTCTTAAGCTGATCACATCCTCCATAAGGAGAAACAACCCACAGTTTTTAGATTCAAAGATCCATCACAATAATTTACTCAATAACATCTTGGCAAAAATTGAAGCTAATTACGCAGGGGTTGATGGGGCAGTAATGCTAGATATGAATGGTTTTCTATCAGAAACCAACTCTACCAATATTTTTTTGGTAAAAGCTGGAAAACTCTACACGCCTTTTGCAGATAGTTGCCTACCGGGCATTACCCGAAACCTGATAGCCGAAAAGGCAAAATCTATAGGCATAACTTGCATAGAGAAAAATTTGAGTATGACCGAAATGTACACGGCAGATGAAATGTTTACTACGGGTACTGAAGGGGAAATTGCTCCCGTGTTTGAGGTTGATGGAAGGCTGATTGGAAAAGGAGAAATCGGTGAGATAAGCCAGCAAGTTCAGAAACTCCATCTTCAATTAGTGGAAGAGCTTGGCGAAAAAATTTAGTATGGCTCTAGCTTTTATTCTAAGAATATTGGGAAGCGATAATTTCTTAACTTAAGTCAATGCATAGGTACTGTGTCCGCCTTTATGTTTGCTTCATCAAGTAAAATAAAAAAAGATGAAAGCAATAACTTATAAAAAATACGGAGGGCCTGAGGTATTTACCTTAAGTGAAATGCCCAAGCCTACTCCCAAGGCGAACGAGGTGCTTATAAAAATTAAAGCTAGCACAGTAACCTCAGGAGATAGAAGGATCAGACAGGCTGACCCAAACTTAGTGCGTTTATTTTACGGTTTGCGCAAGCCCAAAAATTCTATACTAGGCCATGAGTTGGCAGGAGTTGTAGAAGCAGTTGGCACAGAAGTAAGCAGATTTAAGGTTGGCGATAAAATTTTCGGGACAACTGGCTTTGCATCGGGTACTTACGCAGAGTACATCGCTTTACCTGAAACGGCCACCTTAGAATTAATTCCCGAAGGAGTGGATTTCCAAGAAGCTGCTGCTTTACCCATGGGTGCCATGACCGCCCTACACTTTCTACGGAAAAGTAAGTTACAAAAAGGGATGCACATTTTAATACACGGAGCTTCGGGTTCTGTGGGTACAGCGGCTGTACAGTTGGCCAAATATCTTGGTGCAAAGGTTACAGCGGTTTGCAGTACAAGGAGTTTAAAAATGGTTGAGGCAATGGGTGCCGATCAGGTAATAGATTATACCCAAGAAGATTTTGCGGAAAATGAATTTATGTATGATGTGGTGTTCAACGTAGTGGGCAAGACCTCATACCCTATCGCTAAAAAAGTATTGAAAAAAGGTGGGGTTTATATCGCTAGTGATGCGCCATTGTCAGATTACTTTCAAACGCCTTTGGCTGCTCTGTTCAATAATCATCAAATAATAGCAGGAGTGGCGAGCGAATCTACAGAATTGTTGATGTATTTAAAGCATAGGGTCGAAGAAGGGAATTTAAAAGCCGTTCTTGACCGAAGCTACCCACTAGAAGAAATGGCAGTCGCACACCAATACGTAGATACAGGGCACAAAAAAGGCAATGTAGTAATAGAAGTTTCTTGAGGAATGTAACATGATGTCTTCGGTTTAAAGGCTATTCCTCATCAATTACTTTCACTTCTTTAAACATGAAAGGATTGTCAGAAACCCTGAGCTCAAGGCCACTTGCTGTGCTTACATTCTTTAAAATCACCTCTTTGGTGATGATATAAGGAAACTTTTCGGTATAAGAATCATTCCTCATTTCTGGATTGAAATTAACAAAAATAGCAGGGCTTTGGTAGTCTTTGGGGTGGTTGGTATCATCTATGTGAAGATTCTCAATGATGATGCGTTTGGGCATAAAGCAGGTATAGCCAAAATCGTGTTGGCCATGGTTTCGCCCTCCAATTAAGCTTGCTCTAGAAAAGGTACCATTAGCCGGGATGAAAACACAATCGCGGATATGAAATTCGCCTTCCCAAGTACTGCCATAATCGGTTCGGAGGTTGATCAAAGTTCTGCCTCTTATAGTAGAATTTTCCACGGTAAAAATTCCCGTGCCAATGGCATTAATGCCCATATGGCCTAGTTCCGAGTTTTTAATGGTTGCATTGGCCACGCCCATGTGTGCATCAAAACGCGAGAAAGTACAACTGTCATACAAAAGGTTTTTACTGTAGTTTGAAGCCATGATGCCCCAATAGGTTCTGTCATTGATATCATTGGTTTGTTTACAGTTGATGAAAGACACATTAAGCGCTCGGTTGACCGTAAGGTCATAAGAACCCATAGAGACAGGTTTACCGGCTGCACCAATGGTGCGGTAGGTTTTATGGCCTGTAAAAACACTGTTTTTAACCACCACATAAGAGCAATCTCTGATGTTGATAAAACCACCATACGGTGCGCCATGCGCGCCCTCGGCAGTAATACGGTGTTCTAAACCATCTACAATTACATTAGAACGCCTAATGGCAATATTCCGAGAATAGTAAGTGTATTTTGATTCAGCTTTGTTGGCAATTGTAATGAATCTTCCGCCTGTAATAGTGAGTTTGTTACTGTCCATTGGCAAGGCGGTAATTTTTGAGATTCGCTCAAAATCCCAAACAATCGGGGCGTTCATATCAACCTTGCCGTTTTTATCTGCCACAAAAATATCTGTTTGAGGAGCGCCATTATTTTGGTTAAGCCCATAACGAATGTAGCGTCTTACACTCGTATCGGTAACGGTCACCAAGCAAGTGCTTGGCAGGGTAACATCAATCTTTTTCTGATTCCTTTCAAGAGAGGTGATGCCTTCAATTTTAAAAGGTTCTAGCGAAGAACTGACCAAGAAAATTGGCGCTTGGCGGTTTTCTACTAATGTGTCATTGATTATAAAAGAGGCAGTGCCCCAATCTGTATCGGTTTGGATAATAGCAGTTCGCTCTTGCCCGCTAATGTAGTAGATTGCCTCTTTATCGGCTTTTACCATCAGCCCTTGTTCATTGGCAAATTGGTGTGTGGCTGCTATGGAGTTGATGTCATCTGTTCGCCCATCGCCTTTAGCCCCAAAATCGCTGTAGTTTACAAAGCCCCTTTCTCGTAGTTTTTGTATTTCTTCTTCAGGGATGTTGATGGTGATTTCCCCGTTTTCATCAAGGCTTATACTTGGCGAGTGTTTTTGTGAAATGCACGCTCCCAAAAATAAAAAGAGCGAAAAAAATAGTTTTTGCTTCATAGAAGCATTTTAGCAATAGTTGCGGCCAATGTCAAGTGGTTGCAGTTAACTTGTGGGGTAGGCAGGTTCTTAGCCTACTGAGTATTGGTAAAAACATCCTCAAAATACTTTACCCATTGGCCGTCTATCAGTTCTTCCCCATATTCCCTAAAACCGTTTTCCTCGTATTTTTCAAAAATAAACCTTTTGCTCTCATTGGCTTGTACTACAAATCGTCCATCAGTAAGTTTCCTAGCCCCATTTTCAGAAAACGGGTTGTAATAGTAAGTCCCATCTGCTTCATCAAAATAGATAATGGTATGGAGTTTTAGTGTTTCTGAATTTAACTCAATCACTATGATACTTTTATTGAGGTCGTAAGATATTTTCTCAAAAGCGGGTACTTGGTTTATTAGCTCGCCATTTTTATAGCTCGAAGAAGTGCCGACCCACTCACCAACCATGTAGTCCAATTGTTCCATCTTCTCCTTTTTTAGAGATTGGGCCGAAATTAGATTAATTTGGAAAAGAAAGAGGGCCGTGTATAGGTATTTCATGTCGGTTTTATTATGACGGGTTGCGCTAATTATAGCTTAAATTTAGCTCATTGAACTTGTTTTTCTTTTAGCCAATAAATATTCACTTGCTGTTTGCCCCACTTTTTTGCAGCATCCACATCAATGCCCATGTAAATATCAATTTTTTTTCTCCAGCGGGCGTTCATCTTATCCAAAACTCGGTAAGTTCCTGGTAGCCCTTCAATTTTAACTTTGGTATTGTGGCCTAACCCAAGGGTAATCAGGTCTCTAGATACTGCAATGGATTTCATGCCCGGTTTTAGACGGTCGCCCCAAGCGCCTATGTCGGGTTCAGCATCGGTCTGTTGGGCTACAGAATTGTAAGCGGTTGCGGTAACCTGCAAATTGTTTAGTTGGCTTGGGTCTTCTTTGTATAGTTTTTCCAATGTGCGTTCTCCGCTTTCTTTACAAGATAGCAAAAGCAGAGTGCATATCATGATCAGCAAAAACAACCGATTGCCATAGTTCAGTTTTGTCACTTCTTTATCTACCATGTCTACCTAACCTTCTCTTGGATGTAAAGTTTTGGCTATTAAACTCACATAGAGCATGGTAGATTGCAAAACCTGCAATCATCTATTCAGAAATTAAAAGTCTAGAACGGCAGGATTTTTACCTACTGCTATACTCCTTCACCGTTTCAATAAAAACCTTTACTTTTTCGGGTTTGATGTCTGGATAAACCCCGTGGCCTAGGTTGGCAATGTGTCGCTCAAAACCAAACTGATCGAGCATATGCTTGGTCTGTTCCATAATTTCTTTATCAGAAGCATACAAAGCGCAGGGGTCAAGGTTGCCTTGTAGGGTTTTGTTTCCGCACAAAGCCCGAGATTCTTTAATGTCCATGTTCCAGTCGAGCCCTACGGTTTGGCAGTCTAGCTCGGCAATGGATTTACGGGCAAAGTAAGCGCCTTTGGCAAATAATGTTAATGGTACTTCTTGTATGGCATTAGCAATTTGTTTGAGGTAAGCCACAGAGAATGTTTCGTATTGCGGTGAGGGTAAAATGCCTGCCCAAGAGTCAAAAACCTGCACAATATCGGCACCAGCTTTTATTTGAGCTTTAAGGTAGGCAATGGTACTATCTGTGATTTTTTGCATGAGCTGATGCGCCATTTCTGGTTTTTGGTAGAGCATTTTCCTTGCTTTCGAGAAGGTTTTGGAGCCACTACCTTCAACCATGTAACAAAAAATTGTAAAAGGCGCACCTGCAAAACCTATGAGTGGCACCCTTTCGTTCAGTTCTTTTTTGGTGATTTTTATAGCCTCGAGCACATAGCCTAAATCACTTTCTATATCGGCCACTTTTATCTTATCAATTTCTGCCTGTGAACCAATAGTTTTAGGAAAATGAGGCCCTTTTTTCTCGATCATTTCATAAGGCAGTCCCATGGCCTCAGGGATTACCAAAATATCAGAAAAGATAATGGCGGCATCGACGCCAAGAATATCTACAGGTTGTATGGTGACTTCGGCTGCCAAATCGGGTGTGCTCACCAATTCTATAAATCCACTTAAGCTATTTCTTACAGCGCGGTATTCGGGTAAAATTCTGCCAGCTTGCCGCATGAGCCAAACCGGGATTCTCTCTGTTTTTTCGCCTTTGGCTGCTCTTAAAAGTAAATCGTTCTTTAATGCCATATCTTAAAAATTTAAGCAAAACTACTATCTGAGCAGGGCATATCAAACGCATATCAAAGATATGAGAATGGAAGCTGCAAAAAGAACATGCAATAATTTGATGGCTGAATGAAAAATCCTGTCTTTTTTAATAATTTTGGTTTTTTAAAGGAGCTTTAAACATAAGCACACCAATACAGATAAACAGCATGAAAGTCATAGAGGTTAAGGATAAGAAAGCAGCTAAAGAATTTATCGATTTTGCAGTAAGGTTGTATAAGGGAAAAGGTACCGCGTGGATACGGCCTCTAGACAAAGACATTGAAGGCGTATTTGACCCTAAGCAAAACAAGTATTTTAGGCATGGTGAGTGTGCACGTTGGCTTTTACAGAACGATAAGGGAGAGACCATTGGACGCGTTGCTGCCTTTATTGATCGCCGCTCCATGAACAAAGACAACGACCAACCCACAGGCGGTATCGGCTTTTTTGAGTGCATTAATGATAAAGACGCCGCCTTTAAATTGTTCGACACTTGCAAAGAATGGCTAGAGGGCAAAGGCATGGAGGCGATGGATGGCCCCATCAATTTTGGAGAGCGTGACCAATGGTGGGGCTGTTTGATAGATGGTTTTGAACACGAGCCCAATTACAGTTGCAATTATAACTTTGATTATTATCCTACCTTGTTTGAAGCGTATGGTTTTCAGGTTTACTTTAAGCAGTTAACCTTTGCCAGGGAAATCATGGGCCCGCTTGCGCCCCGTATACAAGAAAAAGCGGATATGCTCATGCAAGACCCTCGATACAGTGCTAGGCATTTAAGAAAAGCAGAAATAGCCAAATACACCGAAGATTTTAGAGAAGTGTATAACAATGCTTGGGCGAGCCACCCGGGCGTGGCAAAAATGACCTCATTACAGGCAAAAGCCCTTATGAATAAGATGAAACCCATTATGGATGAAAAAGTGCTTTGGTTTGCCTACTTTGAAGACAAACCTATCGGTTTTTTTATTATGTTGCCAGAGGTTAATCAAGTTTTTAAACACGTTAATGGTAAGCTAGATTTATTGGGTAAGGTTACTTTTTTGTGGCACAAGTGGCGCAAAACCAACAAAAAATTGCTAGGTGTTATATTTGGTGTGGATCCTACGCACCAAGGCAAGGGAGTAGATGGTCTAATGATAGAGCAATTTCGAAAAATGATACAGGGCGATTACCGTGCCTATGATTTCCTAGAAATGAACTGGATTGGTGACTTTAACCCTAAAATGATAAATGTGGTTAAGAACCAAGTAGGAGGTAGGCCCCACAAAACCCACGCTACCTATCGTAAATTGTTTGATGAAAGTAAGCCTTTTAAAAGAATGCCTATCAAATCTTCGGGCTTGAGATAAAAAAAGACCTGTATTAAACAGGCCTTTGTATTGTTGAATGTAAAGCTCCCTAAATATATCTTTAGTCACAAAAGATGGCTTCTACCTTTTGGTTAATGCTATTGTTCTCACTTTTAGGAATAAATTTTATTTGCTTTTCACCTGTGCTCATATCAGTAAAAAAGCATTCAAAACCCTGTTTTTCTTTTAGCATGAGATCCAATCTTAGCGAACCCATTTTACCATCTTTGATGTAACTGTGATAAATTTTTTCTAATGTGATGTTTTGCATGATTTTAAATTTTGAACCCATTAATAATTGAATTAGCCTTCAAAAACTTACAAGGCAAAAAAGCTGTAAGAGGAAAGCAAAGCCCCTCTTTCAATCGGATTAAGTAATGTTATTGGTTTAAGGCCCTAATTAGAGCAGCAGTATAAGAATTGCTGAAAAGCCAGTGGCGGCAGCTAAAATAAGCGCGGTTTTCTTTAAGAAATGGTCTATCTCTTGCCCAGTAAACTGTGGGTCAGGAATATTTTCTTCTTGCCCAGTTAGTTGACTTATCTCAGAGAATATGCGCTTTACATAATTCATTTACTGTTTGTTCATTTAATTTATTATATATGTAATATTGTTGATATAAAGATAGAAAATGCGAGTTTTGCAATCCAGTTGTAAGGCCGTTTAAAGACTTAATAAATCATAATGGACACAATTGAGGGAGAAAATGAAGCTGAAAATACTGAAAAACCACCCTTTTTTAAAGAGTGGAAAAGTTGGTACATACTGGTTATTGGTGAGTTGATACTCCTTATAATACTTTTTTATTGGTTTACTAATGCATTCTCATGAGTTTACTGGATTGGATCGTGTTGGCCGGAACAATGCTCTTTATCGTGGTATATGGTGTTTGGCAAACCAGAGGTAGCAAAAATATTTCAGATTACTTATTGGGCAATAAAAAAACACCTTGGTTTACCATTGCC
Source organism: uncultured Thalassovita sp. (assembly GCA_937129345.1). Classification (GTDB taxonomy): domain Bacteria; phylum Bacteroidota; class Bacteroidia; order Cytophagales; family Flammeovirgaceae; genus Chondrinema. The sequence goes on from CAKZMZ010000015.1 coordinate 12,358, forward strand.
CTTTCTATAATGGCGACACAGGCTAGTGCCATTACCTTTTTATCGGCGCCGGGGCAGGCCTACACCGATGGTATGCGCTTTGTTCAATTCTATTTTGGTTTACCTCTTGCTATGGTAGTACTTTCTGTTACTGTGGTACCCATCTATCACAAAATGAGGGTATATACTGCCTATGAGTATCTAGAAAAGCGCTTCGACCTAAACACCAGAACCTTGGCGGCCTTTCTCTTTTTAACACAAAGAGGCTTAGCTGCAGGTTTTACCATTTTTGCCCCTTCTCTCATACTCTCATCGCTATTAAATTGGGATATTTACATCACCAATTTACTCATTGGGTCTATGGTAATAATTTATACCGTTTCAGGCGGAACCAATGCGGTGAGCCAAACGCAGAAATTTCAG
>CAKZMZ010000016.1 GCA_937129345.1 uncultured Thalassovita sp.
GGGCATGGGCAAGAAATAAGGACAGCCATTTTTTCTGGAGACAACAATCAGGTAATTTCTGGCTCTTATGATGGAAGCGTTAAGTTTTGGCCCTTGCGCGGACGCATCTCAGACAGATTTCAAAGCGATAGGTTTTTGATCAATGGTTATGATATTGATGAGAAACACCAATTGATCGCTTACATAGGCAAGGGAAATAAAGTAGTGATCAGAAACCACCGTTCTAAAGAAGAAGTAGAATTAAACGGGCACACAAAAGATATTATGGATGTGGCCTTTTCTCCATCAGGAGATACCTTGGTCAGTATTGGGTCTGATAAGAAGATTATTTTTTGGAGTAGAAAAGGCGGGGAGCTTTTTAGCATTCAAGACAACAGCGAGTTGCGCCAAGTAAGCTATTCTCACGATGGTAAGCTAATCGCTACTTGCAATGATAAGCGAGAGATTTGCATTTGGTCTCATAAGGGCAAACTAAAAAAGCGAATTTCTGCGGCGCACATGGGTCGCATCACTTCACTCAATTTTTCACCTAACAACAATTACATTTTAAGTACAAGTGCAGATAAAACAGCTACTCTGTGGACGACAAGTGGTGAAGCTGTGCACAGTTTTGCCGATTACGATAGCTATATTTTTTACGGTACTTTTTCGCCCGATGGTAAAAAAATATTGCTGGGAGGTCAGTCAAACACCGCCAATCTTTACGATTTAGAGGGCAATCTGCTACAGGTTTTCAAAGGGCATACAAGCTATGTCATTTCTTGTGCTTTCTCTCCCGATGGCAAATTTATCGTCACGGGTAGTACCGACCGATCAGTAAGGCTATGGAGTACAGATGGCACACTTTTCCAAAAAATAGATGACCACAAAGACATTGTAAACACGGTTCTGTTCTCAGAAGATGGAGCGTATCTATTGACCGCTTCAGAAGATGGAGATGTGAAAATAAGATTGGGCTTTAAAGAACCCCTTACTTTAATGGAAAGTGGAAGACTGGCTGAGTTCAATGCCAATGATTTTGCCAAAGCGGGCATTTTAGACATTACCGACTACACGGGCAAGTTGGAGACCCAAGAAATGCTCACCTTGGCAGATATATATGTAAATGCAGCAGAAAGTGCAGAAAGACAGTTAGACAAAGAAGACATGCTGGGCAGTGCGCTCAACATCATTGATCCTTACTTAGAGAAAGAAGGATTAAGTGGAGAAGTGCAGGTCGAAGTGTACAAGAAAGCAGCCAAGGCCTATGGTTTGCTTGGTAAATACAAGGGGATGCATTACGGCAAAAAGTACGCAGGCAACACCGATTTGGAAAAAGCCCTTGGATTTTATGAAAAATTGAAAGCCCAAGCTCAAATCGACATAGACGATCTACATAGGGTAAGTGAGCTGCTCAACCTACTCGAGCTGAGTTATTCGGCACAAGGTAACACTCAAAGGGCCGCAGAGGTAAAAGCTTCTGAAATAGAGATCTTACAAAAAATTGCAGAAACCAATCCGAGTGAGCATCATGTAAAAAGTAAAATTGCCCATGCTATGGCAGACTACGCTTATGTACAGATAAAACTTGGGAAGTACGCTGTGGCTGTTGCCACAATGGATCAGATGGAAAAACAATTTCCAGATCAAAGTTGGTACAAAGTGCGACAGTTTACGGCACTCATGCTCAATGGAGATCAGCAAAAAGCCCTAGCGATCATAAACCAACTTAATGAGCAAGATTACGTGCAAAAGGAGTTTTTATTTACAGAAGAATTCGATGGAGACAACCGATGGCCAACGGGAATAAATGGAGCTAATAATGTTACTTTAAATGCGGAGGGCTACTTAGATTTTGAGCGTACCGATACGAGAAATGGGTGGAATTATCAGCCCATTCCTATTAGCACCGAGCAGGATTTTGAAATCGAGGCCTCGATTAGGTTTGTGCGCGGTGTAGAAAATAATAGCTATACACTTGATTTTGGGCACGACGCTAAATACTACCATACTTTCGGTTTTTCTCCAGGTGGATATTATGTGATCCGCAGCTATATCAATGACGAATGGGTAGACTACAAACCTTGGCTTAAGTCTTCTTTGGTAAACAGAACCGACTTCAATAAGCTCACTGTTAGAAAGGTAGGAGAGAAGATGTATTTCTTTTTAAATGGGCAATTGGTGCATCACATGCCTTTTGAGTCTAAAAACTGGTTTGGCGATAATATTGGTTTTTCGGTGCAAGATACCTCTTTAATGCAAATAGACTACCTTAGGGTATCTCAATTACATACCGAACAGCCCACTGATGATTTCTTGATTCTGCAGAAAGACAAATACCCCTGGTTGCAGAACTATCGATACACTTTTAAGCAAAAGTTTTTTGAGGAGTTTGAGAAATTAAGAGCAGATGGTATACAAACCAAAGCTTTGCTAAAGCAATGGAGGACCATGTTCGATGCAGCAGCGGAAAAAATCAATGTACAATGGCCCGATATGCCCTATAAAAACCCTGATGCTGTGGTTTATTGGCCTAAAAACCAAAAGGCTTATTTTTTTAAGGGGGAAGAATACGTTCGGTTTGATTTGGTAAAAAATAAAATGGATAGCGGTTATCCAAAGCTTACCAAGTCTTATTGGCCCGGCGTAAATGTACCTCAGGTAGATGCTGCTTGCTATTTACCAGAGCAAGATAAGGCCTTTATTTTCAGTGGCAATAGATTTATACTTTACGATGCCCTTGAAGACAAAGTAGAGCGAGGCTATCCCAAGCCGATCGATGAAACCAATTTGCCCGGAGTCACTTTCCCTAAAATAGATGCGGCTGTTTCTTTGCAAAATGGCAAAAGCTACTTTTTTTACAAAGATCAGTACATCCGTTTTGATAGGAGAAAATTTAAGGCCGACCCGGGCTATCCCAAAAAGCTCAGTAAAGAAAACTGGATCGGTTTAGAGTTTGGGCAAATAGATGCCGCTATAGAAACAGGCAATGGTAAAATCAGCTTATTTTCAAATGGTATGGTAGATTACCCTATTTTCGAGATTGAATAATGCCCAAGCTACTCTTCTAAATGGTTTATTTAGATTAGGGATTATCTTCTATTATCTTCATTCTCTAAAATACTTAAGTAGCTCCTGTAGCGCGAGTAGGCTATTTCGCCATTGTTAATAGCATCTATAATGGCACAGCCAGGCTCGTGGGTATGGGTGCAATCGTAATATTTGCAATCGGCAGACTTTGCCCGTATCTCAGGGAAAAAATAGGCGATTTCGTATTCTTCTAAACCCAAGATGCCAAACTCTTTGATCCCCGGCGTATCGATCAAAAAGCTGTGCTCATCCATATTAAACATTTCGGCATAGGTGGTGGTATGCACACCTTTATTGGCAAAAGTAGATACTTCTGCGGTGCGTTGCTCGGCATTGGGCACCAAGCGATTAATAAGCGTAGATTTGCCCACACCAGAATGCCCAGCAATTAATGTAGTCTTACCCTGAAGCAATTGGCTTATTTTGTCTATGTGATCGTCGTGCAACGCTGAAATTGAAAATGCGGTATATCCCAAGTGTTGGTACATACCCATAATGTCGTGCAGCGTATCTTTCTGGCTTTCTTCCAAAAGGTCTGCTTTGTTGAAAATGATGCAAGCAGGTATGTGGAAAGATTCGCAAGAGACCAAAAAGCGATCAATAAAACCGGTAGAGGTCCTCGGCATATTTAGGGTAGCAATCAATACGGCGAGGTCTATGTTGGCCGCAATCACATGCATGTGTCCTTTTTTATGGGTAGATTGTCGGATGATGTAATTTTTGCGTTCTTCAATCTGATTGATAACTACCGTATTTTCTACCTCATTTTCCATATAAAAGCTGATCTGATCACCTACGGCTATAGGGTTGGTCGCTTTAATACCTTGCAGTTTAAATTTGCCGCGCAGCCTGCCTTTATAAATTTTGCCATCAGCAGTTTTAATATCATACCAAGAGCCTGTGGACCTGATTACCGTACCTTCTAATAAATCTCTGTCTGTATTTTTCGCTTTATTGCTCATGATAGATAATCGTTACACAATTTCATTACTTTCTGAGTGCCTCCTGTGTTCTCTAAAACATAGCTTCTGCATATTTTTCCAGTTTGTTCTCTCAATGCATCATCTTTATAGAGTAGAAGAAAAGCTTCCTCAAATGTTTGGCTGTTCTTTACTGAAAAGGCGCCGTTAGAAGCCACCAAATCAATTGCTTCTTTAAATTTACTGTATTCTGGACCAAAAAAAATAGGTACGCCGTAGGTCGCTGCTTCTAATGTATTGTGCAGGCCTGTACCAAAAGCACCTCCAATGTAGGCATATTCTCCATATTGGTATAAAGAAGACAGCATACCCATATTATCAATCAATAAAACATCAAATTCGGCTAGGTTTTTATTTGCTGCTTGCGAGTAGCGAACAATCTTTTTGTCAGGAAAAGCATGCTCGGTTTTTACCAGTTTGTGCTCGGCTATTTCGTGGGGCGCAATGATCAATTTAAGCGGTTTATTAAAACTTTGATAAAACTCAGAAAGCATTTCTATGTCGGGCGGCCAACTGCTGCCTATAACCAAGGTGGTTTGCCCGTTTTTAAACTGCTCTGCTATTTCGATTTTTTTTCTGGCATCTACAATGGCTTTTACTCGATCAAATCGCGTGTCTCCACCAACAGCTGCCTGCTTTATGCCTATTTGGTTCAGTAATTTTTTCGATTCGGTATCTTGTACCAAAATAAAAGAAAAATACCTGAGGATGTTTGCTTGAAAAGCGCCATAGCTTTTAAAATAGATTTGGTTTTTTCTAAAAATCGCAGAGAAAGAGATCACAGGTATTTCGCTCTTGCGCAATTGCTTTAAGTAATGGTACCAAAACTCATATTTTACAAAAAAAGCAATGGTGGGTTGGGTAATTGCTAAAAATCGCTGTGCATTTTTGGCGGTATCTAAAGGCAAGTAAGTGATGAAATGAGCTTCGGGGTAGTTTTTGCGCACCTCATAACCACTCGGAGAAAAAAAGGTGAGCAATATAAAAAAGTGAGGGTGCTCTTTTTTGAAGGCTTCTATAACTGGCCTTGCCTGTTCAAACTCACCTAAAGAAGCACAGTGGAACCAAGCTATTGGTTTTTTATGCGCTTGCAAGGCTTCTTCAAGATGTACAAAAAGATTTTCTCTCCCGCCTAAAAATTTTTTAGCTTTTTGGTTAAATGGCGCCGCTAAGTTTATAGCGTGCTTGTACAGCCAAATACCCAAGTCGTATAAGATTTCGCCCATGGCTTTTTGCTACATTTTATTTGTGGCAAAAAACGGGTTTATCGCACTATACACCAAATCCTAGTTAAATCTATATTTAAGGAAGGTAGAGAAAAGCAATAAAAGTTTTTTGGAGTCGGGTACTCTAATTCTTTCGCTAATTACTTTAGCGGCAGAGCAGGCCTTAATTTTTTGAAAGAGCTTGGTGTAGTACACGTAAGCCAAGTATACACCCGCTCTAGCATCTTTAGGCAGGTTTTGTATGCCAATGAGCGCTTCGTCAAAGTCCTTTTGTATGTCTTCCTCAATCAATTTTTTTACATCAGTATTAAAGTGCAAAAAATCTACGCCAGGAAAATATACTCGCCCTCTTTCGTCAAAGTCGCTTTTCATGTCTCTCAGAAAGTTCACCTTTTGAAAAGCAGAACCTAAAGCGCAAGCAGGTTTTTTCAATCTTTCGTACTCTTCATGGTTGCCATTGCAAAATACGCGCAAGCACATTAAGCCAACCACTTCTGCAGATCCATAAATGTATTCTTTGTAAGTAGCGGTAGTATAATCAGACTTGTAAAGATCCATCTCCATACTTTTTAAGAAAGCATCTATTAAGTCGCGCTCTATTTGATATTGGTTCACTACCAATTGAAAGGCATGCAGTACAGGATTTAAACTTATTTTTTCTTCAATAGCCCGGTAAGTATCTTGCCTAAACCGATTTAGTAATTCCTTTTTGTCATGTTGATGAAAGGTATCTACAATTTCATCGGCATATCTCACAAAGCCATAAATGGCATAGATGGGCATATGGTATTTTTTGTGTAGTGTTTGGATGCCCAGCGTAAAAGAAGTGCTGTATTGCTTGGTAATGAGTTTACTGCATTTATAAGTAGTGTTATCAAATAATGCCTGATGATCCATAAGTACGTGTTTTTTGCAAGCTATAGATTTATTGTTGCAGTGATTTCATTCAAATTTAGATGAAATTATTTTTAAGATAACTCATTTTAAGCCCATCGGTTTTATTTTGCTGCTTCTTGTAGCTTATGCATCAATTAAATTCAGCACATTGCCTCGATAATCAACAGCGCAATATAAATTTTTTTTGATTAAACCAGCTTAAATTCTTTAGCCACCTCATCTGCCACTACCATACCTGAAATTAAAGAAGGCGGTACGCCGGGACCAGGCACGGTTAGTTGTCCTGTGTAATAAAGGTTTTTTAGCTTTTTGTTTTTTAGACCAGGCTTAAGTATTGCGGTTTGCAAAAGTGTATTGGCCAAACCATAAGCATTGCCTTTAAACGCATGGTAGTCATTAATAAAATCTTTGTGCGCATAGCTTCTTTTATAAATTACATGCTCCTTTATAGACTGTCCGGTAACAGCTTCGAGCCTGTTCATTATAACTTCGTAGTATTTTTCTCTCAATTCTTCATTGTCTTCTAGGCCAGGCGCAACGGGCATTAATAAAAATACGTTTTCATGCCCCTCAGGTGCAACAGTAGGGTCTGTTTTAGATGTGGCAGACACATAAAAAAGAGGATCGGATGGCCACATAGGCGTTTCATAAATTTCTTTGGCATGCGGGCCGAAGTCTCTGTCGAAGAAGAGGTTGTGGTGTAAGAGATTATCCAATTTTTTGTTGATGCCTAAATAAAACAGTAAAGAAGAAGGTGCCATGACTCTTTTGTCCCAGTAATTTGGAGAGTAATTTCTATAGTTTTCTGGTAAGAGTTGCTGGTCTATGTGGTGGTAATCTGCACCTGCCACAATAATATCGGCCTCAAAAGTATCTTTGATTGTATTGACCTTTTTGATGTTTTTCTGTTCAATTTCAAAATGCTTTACTTCTTGATCGGTGAGCACCTTTATTCCTTTTTCCTTTGCTAGGGCCAACATCCCCCCTATAATTTTATGCATACCCCCTTCAGGATACCATGTGCCTAAGCTAATGTCTGCATAGTTCATCAAACTATATAAGGCAGGTGTATTTTCTGGTGTGGCTCCTAAAAAAAGTATCGGGAACTCAATTAAGCGGAGTAGCTTATCATTTTTAAAATACTTCCTGATGTGTCCGGCAAAAGACTGGAAAATATCCATCCTTAGCATGTCGAACAATAGCTTGGGATCCAAAAACTCAGTCAGCGACCTGCTCGGCTTATAAACAAGGTCATTAATGCCCACTTGGTATTTATATTCTGATTGCTTAAGAAAGTCTTTCAGTTTTTTTGCACTGCCCGGTTCGAGCTCTTCAAACATGTTAAACATGGCCTCTAATTGCGCCGGTACATCCAAATAATCGTCTTTACCGAAATAAACTCTGTAGGATGGGTCTAGCCTTTTGAGTTGGTAATAATCAGATGTCTTTTTACCGAATCTATTAAAGAAGCGCTCAAAAACGTCTGGCATCCAATACCAACTTGGTCCCATGTCAAAAGTGAAACCATCTTCTTGGTAATAGCGGGCCCTGCCACCAGCTATCTTATTTTTCTCTAAAACAACCACCTCATAACCTTTATCTGCCAAGCTGATTGCCGCTGAAAGTCCGGCGAAGCCTGCTCCAATTACAATAACATCTGTCTTCACTGTATTCTATTTTGTTTTATGGGCAATATTATTCTGAAAAGGCCAAAAAAAAAGCATTGTTAGATAAACAATGCAATTTTCCATAGCTAGTTGGATAATACGTTTATGATTATTAGTTTTTAGAATAAACCTTAAGTTTACTTTTCAACTCTTTTCTTGCGATGTGTATTCTATTTTTAACTGTTCCTATAGGAATGCCCAGACGCTCAGCTATTTCATGATACTTAAATCCTCTAAAATGCATCATAAAAGGTACTTTGTATGCGTCATCTAATGCCTCTATGGCTCTGTTCATATCGCCCAAAGCAAAAGAAGAAAAAGCTAAATTTTGAGTGATATTATCTGTAGAGTTTATATAGTGTAAATTATCTGTAGAATCTATAAAAGTATTCCTTCTTACCAATCTTTGATAGTTGGTAATAAAAGTGTTTTTCATGATAGTATATAACCAAGCTTTCAGATTAGTGCCCTCCGCAAACTTATCCCTGTTGGTGTAAGCTTTCAACATGGTTTCTTGTAATAAGTCGTTTGCTTCTTCGTGGTCTTTAGTCAACTTCAATGCAAAGGGTCTTAAAGAAGTTGTCATTTGACTGAGTGAGTAACTAAATTCTAATGCGGTCATAACTGTAATCAATTTTTTTAGATGATTTCTCTGTTTTGTTGAAACAAATGTAGTAACAATTAAACAAAAAATCAAAATTTTGTTGAAAAAAATATATGTAAAGGTTAAACAAAACTGACTTGCTTTATTCACTTTTATTAAAAAAACCTTACATATCGCCTATATAAGAGGGTATTTTGTTTAAATATACCTGTAAAATAGGCGTTTATCGTGTTTAGCTAATGAAAAACATTAAACAAAATACTTTTTTGTTTAATTATAGAGCTCTGTTTAATAATGACCTGCTTAGGATAAACATATTTTTTTTATGCTTTCTTAAATTTTTCTTACATGTTACTACGATTTATCGCTCCGATTTTTTTTTCTTTCATATTTCAAGAAAGTACAGATTTAGAAGGTTTGAACACGAAAAAAGCCGATCAAGAGGCTCAATTTGTTTGGGGTTTTTACGCGCATAGGCTAATCAATAAGACAGCTGTATTCTTGTTGCCACAAGAAATGCTTGGGTTTTACAAGGGCAACATCCGATATTTAGAAGAAAACGCAGTAAATCCCGATGCACGTAGGTACTTGATTGAGGGTGAGGCACCGAGGCATTATATAGATTTGGATTTGTATAAAGAGGAAGCGCATGGAAAGATTCCCACCTTTTGGAAAGATGCCGTAGAAAAATACACAGAGGATTCTTTGCACAACCACGGCATAGTACCTTGGCACATATATAATATGAGTTTTTGGCTTACTAAAGCTTTCGAAGAAAACGACCCCGAGAAAATTTTGCGCTATTCAGCAGAAATTGGGCATTACATAGCAGATGCCAATGTGCCTTTGCATACCACAAGCAATTACAATGGGCAGCTTACGGGCCAAAAAGGGATACATGGTCTTTGGGAGTCGCGTTTAGTAGAACTCTACTCAAATGGTTTTGACTTATATTTCGAAGATGCCGAATACCACGAAAACCTTCAAGAGTTGGCTTGGTCTGCCGTGAGAAATGCCAATGCTGCCTTAGATTCTGTATTTTCTTTTGAGTCATTAGCTACAGAAAAAATTGGAGAGGACAAAAAGTACAATTTTGAAGAGCGCAATTCTATTACAGTTAAGGCCTACTCTCAAAAATTTTGTAAGCAGTATGCAGAACTACTCGATGGTATGGTAGAAAGAAGGCTGCGGGCTTCCATTAAAATGGTGGCCGATGTTTGGTTTACCTGTTGGGTAAATGCAGGACAGCCAGATTTAGAAAACCTATCTAGCTATAAGGTGTCAGAGGAAGTAGCAGAGCAGGGCAAAAAAGAAAGGCACTCAGGCAAGGCAAAGCCTTTGGTAAAAAGCCGTTCGCATGAGGTAATAGAATAAATGCACGCTATGCCATCCATTCTAACTTAGGTTTACAGTAAATACTTAACCGTCAGTTTAATTTACAGGCTATCCTTTTATTGTATGTTTGCCAAGATGAGAATTGCTAGGTTCATGCTTAGGTTTTCCAATAAACATCGTATTTTCAAGGTTTTTGAACACCTACAAAATAAAAGACCATGGAATATATTTTTAGCGAGCATACCTCTATCGTAAATCAGATAATGGCAGAGCTAAGGGATAAAGAGATTCAAAAAGATCGCTTTAGGTTTAGGCAAAATCTAGAGAAGCTTGGCTACTTTATGGCTTATGAGCTGTCTAAAACATTTAAATATGAGTGTATTTCTGTTGAAACGCCGCTCGGCGTAAGTAAATCTCAAGTATTAGAAGAGCAAGTGGTTTTAGCTACAATACTTCGTGCAGGACTTCCGTTTTATCAGGGATTTATCAAGGTTTTTGAGAAGGCAGAAAGCGCATTTATTGGAGCTTATCGTGTAGAAAATAAGGATAATGTGGAGGTGACTGTTAATATGGAATACATGGCCGCTCCAGATCTTACCGATAAGACACTCATTATAATCGATCCAATGCTGGCTACAGGTAAATCTTTGGTAAAAGCTTACAAAGCATTAATAAAGCGGAGCCAACCAAAGAAGACTCATATTATGATAGCCATTGGAAGCAAGCCTGGAAGAGATTATGTGATCCAACAAATATCTAATGGTAATTTATGGATAGGAGACCTTGATGATATTTTAAATAAAGATGCCTACATAGTACCTGGACTCGGTGATGCGGGCGATCTCTCTTTCGGAGCGAAAATATGATGATATGTTTGATATTTTTTTGTTGCTTTTTGGTCTTATTGTATTAATAGGCGGTGGAGATGTTTTAGTAAGAGGGGCTTCCAACATTGCTTTAAGGTTTAAGATTTCCCCATTGGTTGTAGGCCTAACCATTGTTGCCTTTGGCACTTCATCTCCAGAATTGTTTATAAGTGTGCAATCGGCTTTAAAAGGCAGCCCCGACATGACTATGGGTAATGTCATTGGCTCAAATATCTGCAATTTGGCATTGGTGCTTGGCCTAACCGCTGTTTTTTCTCCCATAAACATCAATAGCAGTAGCATTAGAATAGATTGGCCTATGGCAATGGGCAGTTCTTTCTTACTTTATATCTTGGTGCTTGAAAACTACCTAGAACGCAAAGAAGGAATTTTGTTTGTGGTCATCCTTTTGGGTTATATCATCTATCTGATACAAAAATCTAGAAGTGTAAAAAATAAGGAAGAGGCTCTTATTAGTATAGATGAACCTGAAGAGGATACTCCAGCGAATGCTCCAGCAAAAAAACATATGGCAAAAGATGTGCTCTTTATCGTTGCCGGATGTTTGGGCCTTTATTTTGGGTCAGAATGGTTTGTGGGCAGTGCTAAAGAGATTTTTTTGGACATGGGCGTTTCTGAGAGAGTTATTGGGATAATGGTATTGGCCATTGGTACCAGCTTGCCAGAACTGGTAACGGCCATTGTAGCAGCCTTAAAGAAAAATACTGATTTAGCAATCGGTAACCTTATGGGGTCAAATATTTTTAATGTACTTTCTATACTTGGCATTACAAGCATTATTAAGGAGATACATGTTAGCCCTGCCATTATGGGCGATATGTTTTGGATGCTCGGAGTAACTTTAGTACTCTTGCCGCTTATGGTTTTTAAAAGAAGATTGGGTAGGCTGCAAGGAAGTATTTTGCTAAGTATTTATTTTTATTATACTTATTCCATATTAATTGCTGTGTAATCCTAACTTTAACAGCTCAAATATGGATTAAATGGAAAAGTATTTTGCAGTCTTTTCTGTAAGTGCCCTCAAATTTATTTTCGGTCCCTTAACAGGCTTTATGCTCAAACTCAGCCTTTTTGAGACAGCCCTGTTTACCATATTAGGAATGATGTTCACAGTAGTGGTTATCACCTATGCAGGTAGTAAGCTCAGAGAGAAAATATTGAAGTGGTTCTTTAAGAAAAGAAAAGTTTTTTCTCCCAAAACACGGAAAATCGTAAAGATTTGGCGCAAGTATGGCGTTTGGGGCGTAGCTTTTCTCACACCTCTATTTTTTAGCCCGCCCATAGGCACGGCCATAGCTGTCTCTTTTGGAGAAAAAAAGCACAGGATACTTTTTACCATGCTTGTGAGCGGTATCTTTTGGGGCTTCTTTTTTTCTAGCATGTTTGTTTTAGGTGGCGACCAAATAACAAAATTATTTATTGACAAATAAGTATTTTCTTTTTATTTATTCTGCTCCTTTTAAATGTGTATATTATAATTTGGTTTTTTAATAAAAATAGCTTAAATTATAATATGAAATTATAGCCAGCACCTTTTAGATTTTCTCAGATTTACCCTAAGTATATAATTTAATCTAAAATTATTTGGGGTGTCGACTACCTTATCTATACAACTTAAAATACCGAATATTATGAATTTTACACCACGTAGAGCAGAAGAAGCCGATGCAATCACTAAAGCGACTTCTTACCCTAAACTCAGTGATTTTATGGCGAAAGATGAAATGACCTTTACGCCAGATTTGACCATTAGTGAAGCCATAGAGCTTATTTTAAAAAAGAAGCTGACAGGTGTTCCAGTATTGGATGATGAAAAAAGAATCGTAGGGATGATTTCCGAAAAAGACTGTCTGAGAATTATCATAGATGGCGTTTATAATAACCTCCCCTATAATCATAGAAAAGTGAAGGATTATATGTCGCCTGTAGTGAAAACCATTTCAGTAAATAGCGATATCATTGATGTGGCGAATGAATTTTTAACATCTAATTACAGGAAATTTCCGGTAGTAAAAGAGGGCAAACTTGTAGGGCAAGTACGTAGAAGAGACGTTTTGCGAGCTATAAGAAAGTTGAAAAGCAATACTTGGAACTACCACAACCACCCTACCTACCACTGATCAAAACAGTTTTTTAATTTATGGATTTGAGGCCAAGCTGCAGAGCTTGGCTTTTTATTTTACGATTGTTGCTCAAAATACGGCAGCTCATAACTGTACCACCTTTTTACTATTCTTATGCCGCCAAAAAGCATGATAATATGGAACACTGCTGCGCTAAATACTACTAAAAAAACACTCTTCGAAATTAAAAAAGAGAAAATAAGAAAGCACACAGGTATGGTGATTCCACTGAGCATGATAGCCAAGAAGAAGCTATCGGTGTAGTGTTTGATTGCTCTATGAGAAACTAAAAACAAAATGCATACATAGAAAAAAAGTAAGGTGCCGATAAATAAAAACAGTCCTTTTGCAATATCAATATTGCCCAACATTCTGTAGTATAAGGTAAGCGAGGTACCTAAAAAAATCGGGGGAAGTGCTAATAAACTTTTCATAGTATTTATTGGTATGGTTACGATAGATGTATCTTACGCTCTAATAAAATTATACTTTTCAATGTGGTAGGCAAATGATAATTGTACTATTTTAAGTTTAATAACTTAATGTATGTTAACGGTAGCAATATTTATATACTTATATATGAATATTCAAAGAAATATTGATTTACCGGACGCTTTGTTCTGAAATATTCTGGAAAGCGTAAGAAACTTATAGGGCCATTCTAGCAGTTGCAGCACTTCAATTAAGCTGCATTTTTATTAGCTTTAAAGCTTATTAAACCCTTAATACCTTGATTGAAGCTTTACTACAACAATTTTCAGATGCAATGTGGGGCACGCCACTGCTCATTCTATTACTTGGCGGTGGTTTTTATTTTATGCTCTACTCTAAATTTTTACCTTTTCAATATTTTGGACATGCCGTAAATGTGCTTAGGGGCAAATATGACGCCCCCAATGATCCGGGAGACATAAATCATTACCAAGCTTTGGCAAGTGCCGTAGCTGCCACAGTAGGCATGGGTAATATAAGCGGTGTAGCTGTGGCCATTACTGCCGGTGGGCCTGGTGCGCTTTTGTGGATGTGGGTAAGTGCGTTTTTTGGGATTGCTACCAAGTTTTTTACCTGTACCCTTGCCATTATGTATAGGGGCAAAGACTCTGAGGGCAAGATTCAGGGTGGGCCTATGTATGTGATAACAGAAGGCTTGGGCAGTAAATGGAAGCCACTCGCAGTGGTTTTCTCTGTAGCGGGTCTATTTGGTTGCTTGCCTATTTTTCAAGCTAACCAACTCACTCAGGTAATCAGAGATGTATTTCTAATCCCTAATAATCTTTTGATCGATTCTACCTACTTTACTGAAAATTATGGCTTTGGCCCTACCTTTCTTTCCGATTTAATTTCGGGAATCATCATCGTAGTTATTGTTTCTGTTGTAATTTTTGGTGGTATAACCCGAATTGCAGCCGTAGCAGGCAGGTTGGTGCCTTTTATGGTGGTGACTTATGTGGTGGTGGTACTATACATCATTCTTTCAAACGTAAGTTTAGTACCTGAGAGTTTTGCCCTCATTTTTAATGATGCCTTTACAGGCAACGCTGTGCTTGGTGGAATGGTTGGCGAGGTAATACGACAAGGAGCTAAACGGGCCGCCTTCTCCAATGAAGCCGGAATTGGTACCGCCCCCATGATGCACGGGGCAGCCAAAACAAAGGAACCTATACGCGAAGGTTTGGTAGCAATGCTAGGGCCTGCCATAGATACCCTATTGATATGTACCATGACCGCCTTGGCCATCATCATCACAGGTGTTTGGAAAACAGGCGATGACAATGGCGTAACGCTCACCGCAGAAGCTTTTGGCAGCGTTATGCCAACCGTTGGGCCAACGTTGCTCGTAATATGCGTTTTGGTTTTTTCTTTTTCTACCCTGTTTTCTTTCTCTTACTACGGAACCAAATGCACCTCCTTTTTATTTGGCTCCAAATACCAGCAACATTATCGCTTTTTTTATGTGGCTACTATTATTTGGGGCTCTGTAGTTTCCATTAATGCAGTGATCAATTTAATTGATGGCATGTACGCTGTTATGGCTTTTCCTACCATGATTTCTGCCCTGCTCTTATCTCCTAAGGTTAGGGATGCCGCTATAGATTATTTTAGTAGGATGAAGGATAAATATGGAGAAACAATGAAAGCATCATGAAAAAAGTAAAGATTCACAACAGGCGCTGGCTGTTACAGGATTTTTTAAAAGTTGAAGAGGTTGAGCTTCAATTTGAAAAGTTCGATGGTAGCATGAGCCCTAAAGTACGTCGTTTGAATATGGATCGGGGCGATGCCGTAGCGGCATTGGTTTGGCATAGTGATAAAAAGGTTTTGCTTTTAACCAAACAATTTAGGCTTCCTGCCCACACCAAAGGCAAATCTTGGATAGTAGAGGTAATAGCCGGTGGACTTAAAGAGAGTGAAAACCCCGAAGAAGCGATTAAGCGAGAAATTGAGGAGGAAGCGGGCTATCTGCCCAAAAACGTTCAGCATATACATACCTTTTTTGTTTCTCCTGGCGGTACTTCTGAACGCATTTTATTGTACTTCTGCACAGTTAAAGAAGCAGACAAAACCAATGAAGGTGGAGGTTTAGAATCTGAAAATGAGGATATTGAGTTAGTAGAATTTTCTAAAGAAGCTTTTTTTGAAGCCATAGACAAAGGTAATATTACCGATGCTAAGACCTTGATCGCTGGGTTGTGGTTACGCCAGCATATGGAAAAAGTAAATTGAGTGTTTTATTGATTTAAAACCTTATCCTAATACCCGGACCTATCAAAAAGAAAAAATTACTTTGCCCTGCTAAGGCTTCTAAGTCATTTAATCTGTAGCCGGCTCCAATATGCAGGGGAAAGTTAAATTTACTATTGCTCCTATTGATTGGATAGACCGAACCTAGTGCTACTAAGGATAAATAGCGCCTAGCGCTTTCACCAAAGTTAAAAGCATCAAAGGCCAAGATGCCAATACCTGCTCGATAAGGTCTCCTTTTTTCAATAGCTTGTGGTTTGTAAAAGGTAAATTGGGCAATAGCGGCAAGGCTAATACCACCTAGCCCACTAATGCCTTCTTGGCCTCTTGCTAGCGTTAACAAACCAGCAGGAAAAGAAATGTCAATATCAAAAGTGGCTTTTCTAGAAAGTATGATTTCGATTTTTTGCTGATAAACACGCTCACTGTACTTTGAGGCTACATGGCCTATGGTAATTTCTATGCGCGCCCATTCATTTAATTCGTGGGTCTTGGTGCGCAGAATGTTATTGAGATTGATGTTATCGTTACGACAATCGCTTTTATTGTAGTAATTTCTCCTGAGTGAGTTGCCTACAGGACAAATGGTTATGTTGTCTATACGCTTTTGATCTATGAGTTGCCTGCGGTTGTTCACCACCTGTACTTCAATAAAAAGATATTGCTTTCCATAAAGATCCCCCAAACTGTCAATGGCATCTTCGTTAAATGAAAAAACAATGTCTTTAATGGCGTTTCTATAAAAAACAGTGGTAGTTATTTCAGGAACAGGAATTTCGCCTTCTCCGTAGTCAATGTTGACAAATTTTAAGTCCTTTGGCCTCTGGTATTCTTTTACGGTAAAGGCATAACCCGTAGGCTCTCCGAAGTTGAGCATCTCGATTTTCTTTTTGTAAACCGAAAGCGGGATATTCAGCGTAAAAACCTGCCTGTTTTCATTACCCGAGGTAGAATCGGTCCTGATCCTAAAGAGCCCTTCAAAACGGAAACCGGCTCTGTCTAAAGCCTCGCCTTCTACTTTTACATCTATAATTTCACCGGGGTAAACACTCAGGTTCTCAGTCCATTCGCCGCCATTTCTCTGTATACTTACCTTTTGTATGGTGGTATTGTGTCTTATGGTAAAATTGGTGATGAACTTGGCCTCATCTCCATCTTTTAAATACAGATAACCATCAGAAAGTCTGTGGTAATCGTATACACGTAAATCGCACAAAACACGGCCATTGCTCAATTCTGATTTGGTGAAAAGTTCGGCAATGAGCGCACCGCCCGGCCTTTCCCTTTCTTCAATTCTGTAAGTTTTTTGGAGTTGCAAGTTTCTGTGGTTGCCTATTTGTACCTCATAGGTATTGTACCTGGCATCAGTTTCTAAAATAATCTCTTCCTGATCAATATTTAAAAACGCTAGGCGGCTCTCTTTTATCTCAAAAAGCCTTTCGGTAAGCGGGTACTTGTAGTTGATGCGTCCCTCACTATCGAAATAGGGTCTTTTCAGATTAATGTCTATGTCTAGGATTTGTTGGCCGGTTTCTTCAGGCAGCAAATGTAGCAATATGCGGTTGCTGCGCCGAGTAATTCTGTATTTGATGTTGCCGTTATTTTGCCAAGCCGCCTGCAAGCGTATGTTTTCGGGCAAATCTGTAAATAGCTCAAAGGTCTTTTCCTCGCCTACATACAACTCGTTTTCTTGTATGTTAAGGTTGATTTTTGTTTTGGTGTAGGTAAAGAGGCGTATAATTTTCCTCTCATCAGGGTTGTTGTTAGGCATAAGTGAAAACCGAAGAAAGCTACTCTCAGAAAGCCTTTTGAACCGGACCTTCATCCTATAAACATTTTCAGATTCTTTTTGCAAAGAATCCAAAATGTCGTAGTCAGAAGAGGGATCTATGCTTAAGTTGTTCAGTTCTTCTACAGGGTTGATGCTGAAAAGTACCTCGGCGGTTTCGTTTTCCTCTTCATAAAAGAAAGCCAAATTGGCTTCGCCTCTTACCTCTAATAGATTGTTGCTTAAGGTAAAAAGCCCATTGTTTGTTCTGAGTTCTATCTCTCTAAAAAAAAGATTGTTTTGGGCATAGACTTGCATGCTTGTGTGCATTTGCAGCATCAGCATAAAAACCCATAAAAAAATAAAGCGCCTGCGCATGTTCTAGAGTTTAAAAAGTCTATTAATGAAAGTGCGAAAATAAAAATTGTAGCTGGAAAAATTGATGCAGTAAGCAAAAGTCTAAAAAGCAATGAATAAAATAACATAGCAATAAATTAGTTGTTGTGCTTATTATTTATAAAACAATTAACTTTGTGTGCTTTACTCGCGTTTTAGACGTATTACAAAAGCATAACCAAAAATCACCTTAACCAAAAACACGATGAAAACACTCTTAAAAAAATTTGAGGATACTCCTCCAGAAATTGTCTTTGAGTGGCACGATAGGGAGACAGAGGCCAAAGGCTGGATAGTGATCAATTCGTTAAAAGGCGGCGCTGCAGGAGGTGGTACGCGCATGCGCAAAGGGCTCGACAGGCGCGAAGTAGAATCTTTGGCAAAAACCATGGAAATTAAGTTTACGGTTTCAGGGCCGGCTATTGGCGGTGCCAAATCAGGTATAGACTTTGATCCCAAAGACCCTAGACGTAAAGAGGTTTTACAGCGCTGGTACAGAGCGGTTATTCCATTGCTAAAAAATTACTACGGTACAGGAGGCGACATGAATGTGGATGAAATAGAAGATGTGATACCGATTACGGAAGATTACGGTTTGTGGCATCCGCAAGAAGGTATTGTGCACGGTCATTTTAATGCATCGCTACCCAAACAAATCCACATGATCGGTAGGCTTAGGCAAGGTGTGGCTAAGGTTTTAGAAGACCAAGACTACGTGCCTGATACCGGGAAAAAATATACTGTAGCCGATATGATCACGGGCTTTGGTGTCGCGGAATCTGTAAGGCATTATTACCAGCTTTATAAAGGTGTGAGCTTAGAGGGGAAAAGGGCAGTGATACAAGGTTGGGGCAATGTAGGTGCAGCAGCGGCCCTTTACTTGGCCAAGCATGGAGCAAAAATTACGGGGATCATAGACAAAGATGCAGGCTTAATTGATGAAAAAGGTTTGGATTTGGCCGCCGTTAAGCAGCTTTTTCACGATAAAAAGGGCAATACTTTAGTGTCAGATAAAGCCTTTTCTTTTGAAGTAGCCAACCAAAAAATTTGGGAAACCTCTGCTGAGATATTCATTCCAGCGGCGGCTTCTAGGTTGGTAGAGAAAAGTCAGATAGAAAGTATGATGGCACACTCCCTAGAAGTAGTAGCTTGTGGTGCCAATGTGCCATTTAAAGACAGGGAGATTTTTTTTGGCCCTATTGCCGAAATGGTGGACAGCAAGGTGGCGCTCATTCCAGATTTTATTGCAAATAGTGGTATGGCTAGGGTTTTTGCTTATCTTATGGAAGTAGACGATGAGGTACAACTTACTGATAGTGCCATTTTTGAGGATGTTTCCAACACAATTTTATCAGCACTAAAAAATACCATTACTTTAAGTAAAAGGAACACAGGGATTTACAACCGTTCTATGCAAATTGCGCTGCAAAAAGTTACTGGAAATTAGATGTAAAGTTCAAAACCCAAACCAAGGTTCAAAACCATGGTTTGGGTTCACTGCAAGTTGCGGACTGCAAGTCGCGGACTGCAAGTTGCGGACTTAAATGCCGAAATTTTGGTCTGACTAAGAGGTCTTATCTTTAAATAAGCCATCAAAAATTTCCTTGGCTTTGTCTGAGGTATTTTTTAAAATGGGGTCAAAGGTATTTTTAAAATCTTCTTTGTAACTGGCAGTGGCATCTTCAAAATCTTTCTTAAAGTCGCTACTAGCTTCTTTGCTGTAGAAGCCGCGTAAAATACCATCGTACTCTCCGTTTCTTACCCAATTCATCAATTCTAAAACCCTGATTACCGGCATAGGATGCGAAAGCCCCATAGTGTTCAAAAATTTGTATACGTTGTCCATAAGAGAATTGGAGCCATTGTATTCCTCAGCTTGGGCAATGAATTCTCCCAAATCCATTTGATCTATTTGCTTGCCACCAGCCATTTTCATTAGCATCTGTATAGAAACCTCAGGCTCTTGTGTGGCGAGCAATGCAGCCCTGTCGGCAGAGAGTTCGCTTTTGCGGTCCCACTCTTTTAAAGCGGCAATAATGGTAGCAATGGCCAAACCGCTTAGAGGAATGTTAAGTGTAAAGGTAGAAAGCCTTACCATGAGCACGAGCAAGGTCTTGTAAAGCACGTGCCCGCTTTTGATGTGCCCCAATTCGTGGC
>CAKZMZ010000017.1 GCA_937129345.1 uncultured Thalassovita sp.
TGTTTAGGCATACTTTCAGGAATGAGTACACTGTCTGCCTTTTCTTTTGCCCATGCTTTGCTTTGTACAAAGTCGAGGTCTTCTTCTTTATAATCGTAACCCATACTTTCTATAGAATAGGCCAAAGCTTGGTTCACTACGGCTGCCCATTGGGCATCTGTCATGTTTGATAAATCGAACTGCTCTAATATGTTAAGCGCTTTTACTACTAAGCCACCACCCGCAGGAGCAGGAATTGAGTGGATCTCATAATCTCTATATTTTGTGGTAACATATCTGGCATCCAGTGCTTTGTATGCTTTTAGGTCTGCTTCGGTTACAAAGCCTCCATTAGCAGCCATATCTTCAGCGATTTTTTTTGCAGTTTCTCCTTCATAAAAGTCTTTGCCTTTTGTGTCAGCGATTCGCTGTAAAGTCTTGGCGAGGTCTGGCTGTGTTAAGATTTCGCCTGTTTCGTAAGTAGCGGTATCGTTTTTTAGCATCTGCGCTTTAAAACCAGGGTTATCTTTAATATCATCTAGTCCGTAAGCATGGCGTTTGGCTTCTCCTTCTAACATCTCAAAACCTTCGGCAGCATATTGTATGGCGGGTTTCATTAGTTCTGCCAAGGGCATAGAACCATGCTCGGCATGCAGTCTCATTAAGGCAGCTACTACGCCCGGGGTTGCCACGGTGCCATGGCCCGAGTTGGGTGGTTCTTCTGCCGGCACAAAACTTAAAGGTACTTCGGTCATGCCATTATAGCCTATAAAACTGCCATCTGTCTTGCGCACCAATATCTGATTTCTACCTCCAATGCCATTCATGGTGGGTTCTACTACGGCGATAACAAAGGCGGTGGCTATGGCTGCATCTGCAGCGTTTCCGCCTTTTTCTAGAATGCTATTGCCAGCAGCAGTGGCCAAAGGTTGTGCAGCTGCCACCATGCCTAAATTGGATTGGTCCAGTTTGGTAGTGGCAGGTTTTTCTTCTTCTTGTTGTACTACTTTCCCCTGCTCATTTTGACAGGCAAAAAATAGGATAGTTAGTGTTATGAGGGGTAATATCTTTTTCATTAGTGATAGGTTTTGTGAGCTTTGAAATTAGGTAATTTATTTTGATTGTGCTAGAATGAACTTATCTAGCCCACAATTAAAATCGTAGGCTAGATTTTGGAATAGATATTATGAGCTCAAAAAGCCACCTTTCTCTCCTGCAATAATTCCCCATTCTGTGTACTAAACATCTTCATGGTTACTGCCAGTGGTTGGGTCTCCCAGTTTATTTCTATGGCGCCAAAACTGGTAGCAATGGTCAGTTCGCCCACTCTGTGTTGGTTTTCTTCTCCACCGCCGCCGCTCCATGTGTGGGTAAGGCCGCTTGAGGTAAATTCGTACAAAGGTTTTTCCCTACCTTCAATTTCCATTTGAGAGAATTCTGAGATATGCCGATCTCCACTCAACAAGATTACATTTTCTTGCCCACAGTCTGCAATGGTCTTAAATAAGCGTTTTCTGGCTTTGGGAAAATTGGCCCACTTTTCAAAGCGGTGGTCTTCGGGAATGATCTGTATGCCCGAACCGATTAAATGTAATTGTGCATCTGAATTTTGGAGTTCCCCTTCTAGCCATTTCCATTGGGCCTCACCTAATATATCGCCTTCCTCATTGGGTACATAGCGATAGGTTTTTGGCTCATAGTAGTCCTTTTCCGCATCGTCCCTAAAATATCGGGCATCGAGTAGTAGTACTTTTACTTTTTTACCAGTTTCTCCGAAGGTATAAGCAGTATAGCCGCCTTTTCTTTGCCAAGCAGGATGCGTCTTGGGTACTTCCAAAAAATCAAACATCAAATCTCTAGATGCCTTTTTCTTTGGAAAATCTTTACCTCCATCGTTTACGCCGTAATCGTGGTCATCCCAAATACCAATTAAAGCATGATTTTCGGTAAATCCTTGGTAATTGCTGTCGCTTTTGAGTTGGGTGTATTTTGCTTGCAATACTTGCATGTCTTCAGAATCTCCGTAGATATTGTCCCCTAACCATATCCACAAATCTGGATTTTGTTGGGCAACGTATTTCCAATACAATTGGGGGCTGTCTTGCCTACTGCAGGAACCAAAAGCAATGGTATTGAGGTTTAGGTTTGGGTTGTCCTTTTCAACAACCTTTATTTCCTTCTCCATTTCAGAGATGGTAGTGGCGCTCTGTTTTTCAGAACAGCTTAAGACAAAAACAAAGGCAAAAATTAAAGAAAATATTCTCATTGTATTAAGTTGGTTTGTTGGTTCGAAACTAAGTTTGGGGAGAGAAATCACCAATGATAAAAGCGTATTTTTTCCATTCATCAAATAACTTTGGGAATATCTCAATAGTTATCATTATTTTGTATAGACAAGTTCTAATTACTACAACATTAACTCAACAATCATGAAGTATTCTTTTTTAGTTTTTACACTGTTGTTGGCATACATTACCAGCTATGCGCAAGAACGGAAACACACCGAAAAATTTGAGCAGTTAGAATACGAACTGCGCGATCCTAACGAATATAGAACGGCCTCTGGTGCACCGGGCTACAAGTACTGGCAAAACGAGGCCGACTACCAAATGGAAATCGTTTTGGACGATGATAAACAAACCATTTCGGGCGTAGAGACCATCACTTACCATAACAATTCACCCGATGTACTCAAATACCTTTGGTTGCAGCTCGATCAAAACGTAAGGGCCAAAAACTCTCACTCTTATAATACAAAAACTAATACCATAGAGCACAACATGTCTACAGGTGGTAGAGGCAATTCTATGCAAAGTGTTTTAGACCCTACTTTTGAGGGTGGTTTTAAGATAGCAGAAGTAACTGATACCGAAGGCAATGAGCTGCCTTACATCATCAATAAAACCATGATGTCGGTTGATATGCCTGAGCCTTTGCAGCCGGGTGGTACTTACTCATTTAAGGTAAAATGGTCTTATAACATCAACGACCGTATGAAAATAGGCGGTCGCTCTGGGCTTGAATATTTTCCGGAAGATGGCAACTACTTATACACCATTGCTCAGTTTTTCCCAAGGATGTGCGTGTACAGCGATTATGCAGGCTGGATCAATAAGCAATTTTTAGGGTCTGGTGAGTTTACCCTGCCTTTTGGTGATTACGATGTAAAAATAACCGTACCGGCAGATCATATCTTAGGTGCCACTGGTAAGCTTTCTAATGAAGAAGAAGTGCTTACAGAAGAACAAATGGAGCGCTTAAAAGAAGCGGAAACCGCTGAAGAACCAGTAATGATTGTAACCCAAAAAGAAGCTGAGAAAGCGGAGCGCAAAAAGGTGAAAGACACCAAGACATGGCATTTTAAGGCTGAAATGGTTAGAGATTTTGCTTTTGCCACTTCTCGTAAATTTATTTGGGATGCCATGGGTGTAGAGATTGGCGGTAAAACCGTAATGGCTATGTCTTACTATCCTAAAGAAGGCAATCCACTTTGGGAAGAATACTCAACTCGTGTAGTAGCCCAAACATTAAAAAGTTATTCACACTATACCATAGATTACCCATACCACAAAGCCATTTCTGTGCATACTGCTAGAATCGGTATGGAATATCCTATGATATGTTTCAATTTTGGTCGTCCCAATAAAGATGGTACTTATCCAGATAGAACAAAATACGGGATGATCGGGGTGATCATACACGAAGTAGGACACAACTTCTTCCCTATGATCATTAACTCTGATGAGCGCCAATGGACTTGGATGGATGAAGGTTTGAACACCTTTACACAGTATTTGACAGAAGTAGACTGGGCATCCAATAACCCGAAAGAAGCAGACTACCCACATAGGAGAGGGCCCGCTAAAAAAATTGTACCTTACATGAGTATGGACAAGACCCAAATCAGTCCTATCATGACCAACTCAGAACAGGTGCTAAACTTAGGGCCAAATGCATATGCAAAGCCTGCCACAGCTTTAAATATTTTGAGGGAAACTATTTTAGGTCCAGAACTTTTTGATAGGGCCTTTAAAGAGTATGCAGAACGTTGGGCATTTAAACATCCGACACCTGCAGATTTCTTTAGAACCATGGAAGACGCTTCAGGCACTGATCTAGACTGGTTTTGGAGAGGTTGGTTCTATGGCGTAGATCATGTAGATGTAGCCATGACGAGCATTAAGAAATTTAAGATTGGCGAAAGCGAAACAGAAACTTTTAAAGAAGCAGTAGATGCCGACGACGAATTTAATGAGTTTACGGCTGAATTGAGCGAAGAACAAAAAGCACAAGTAGAAGAGAAACCTTATTTCTACGAAGTGAACTTAGAGAACAAAGGTGGTTTGGTAATGCCGGTAATCTTGGAGTTTACCTATGCAGATGGTTCTAGGGAAGTAAAGCGGATCCCTGCTGAGATTTGGAGGCGTAATGCTGAAAAAATCACTAAGGTTTTCAACACAGAAAAAGAAGTAACTTCTATAGTATTGGATCCCTTTGAGGAAACCGCCGACATAGACATCAGTAATAACTATTGGCCAAAGAAAGAGTTGCCTTCAAGATTCCAATTGTATAAGGAAAAGGGCAGTGAGGAGAAAAGATAACCAGATGATTTTTGAAAATGAATAACCAAATATCCGGGGCATTAGCCATGCTGCCGGATATTTTTTTAATAATCGAAAGAACACTTTAAGATGAAAAAAACGCAGTTTATTTTTTTGTTGACCTTTTTGGTCATTGGCACAGCCTTAGGGCAAGAAAGAAAGCATACTGAAAAGTTTGAGCAGTTAGAATACGAACTGCGCGATCCTAATGAATACAGAACGGCTTCAGGAGCACCGGGCCATAAATATTGGCAAAACGAAGCGGACTACGAAATATCTGTAGAGCTCAACGATGAAAACCAAAGTATTACGGGTCGAGAGACCATTACCTACCACAACAATTCTCCTGACGTATTAAAATATTTGTGGGTGCAGCTAGATCAAAATGTAAGGGCCAAAGATTCCCATACCTACAATACGGCTACCAATTCGATAGACCATAATATGCCTGCTAACGGTTATGGCGCTACTATGAAAGATGTTCTAGATCCTACTTTTGAAGGCGGCTTTAAAATCTCTGAAGTATCTGATGCCTCGGGCAAAGATTTGGCTTATATTGTAAACAAAACCATGATGTCTATAGATTTGCCTGAGCCATTAAAGCCCGGCGAAAGCTTTTCGTTCAACATCGCTTGGTCCTATAATATCAATGATCGTATGCAAGACGGAGGCCGTTCGGGCTACGAGTATTTTGAGGAAGATGATAATTACCTCTACACCATCGCTCAGTTTTATCCTCGTATGTGCGTTTACAGCGATTACGATGGCTGGCAAAACAAGCAATTTTTAGGATCAGGAGAGTTCGCGCTTCCCTTCGGAGATTTTAAAGTGAGCATTACCGTACCTGCCGATCACGTCCTTGGATCAACGGGCAAGCTACAAAATCCTGAGGAGGTTTTGACAAAAACTCAATTAGAAAGGCTAGAAAAGGCTAAGACAGCCACAGAGCCTGTAATGATTGTAACCCAAAAAGAAGCTGAGAAAGCAGAAAAGGAGAGGGCCACAGCAAAAAAGACTTGGGTATTTGAAGCCGACAGCGTGCGCGATTTTGCTTTTGCTACTTCTCGCAAACTCATTTGGGATGCCATGGGCGTGCCTTTTGGCGATAGAATAGTGATGGCCATGTCTTACTATCCAAAAGAAGGTAATCCACTTTGGGAGGAATACTCAACTAGGGTAGTGGCGCATACGCTAAGAGTTTACTCCAAGCATACCATTGAGTATCCTTACCACAAAGCCATTTCTGTACACGCCAAGCGTATTGGTATGGAGTATCCTATGATCTGTTTCAACTTTGGTAGGCCCAATCCAGATGGTAGCTATGCCGATTATGTAAAATACGGTATGATCATGGTGATCATTCACGAAGTAGGGCATAACTTTTTCCCAATGATCATCAACTCTGACGAGCGCCAATGGACTTGGATGGATGAGGGACTCAATACATTTATGCAATACATCACAGAAGTAGAATGGGCAGCCAATAATCCTAAAGAAAAGGATTACCCATTTAGGGAAGGGCCTCCCAACAAAATTGTGCCTTACATGAGCATGAACAAGGAGCAGTTAAGCCCGATTATGACCAACTCAGAGCAGGTACAAAACTTAGGGCCAAATGCTTATGGTAAGCCCGCTACAGCACTAAATATTTTGAGGGAAACAGTGCTCGGTAAGGAATTATTTGATAGAGCTTTTAAAGAATATTCAGAGCGTTGGGCTTTTAAACATCCGACTCCTGCCGATTTCTTTAGAACGATGGAAGATGCCTCAGGCACTGATCTAGACTGGTTTTGGCGCGGTTGGTTCTATGGCGTAGACCATGTAGATATCGCTATGACAAGCATCAAAAAATTTAAGATTGGCGAAAGCGAAACAGAGACCTTTGAAGAAGCAGTAGATGCCGACGACGAATTTAATGAGTTTACGGCTGAATTGAGCGAAGAACAAAAAGCACAAGTAGAAGAGAAACCTTATTTCTACGAGGTCAGCTTAGAAAATAAAGGCGGTTTGGTTATGCCGTTAATCTTGGAGTTTACCTATGCAGACGGTTCTAGGGAAGTAAAGCGAATCCCCGCAGAGATTTGGAGGCGTAATGCAGAGAAAATCTCTAAAGTGTTTAATACTGAAAAAGAGGTAACTTCAATAGTACTAGATCCCTTTGAGGAAACCGCCGACATAGACTTAACCAATAACTATTGGCCAAAGCAACAAACACCTTCGCGTTTTCAATTGTACAAGGAGGGTAAAAAATGATTTTCTAATAAATCAGCTACTTTTATCTAACAAAAATCCAGTAAAAAGCTTACTGGATTTTTTTATTCCAAAATAAAATAGAATTTTAGGTATTAATTGAATTCATTAGAATGACATTCCTATGAAACATCTTAAAACCAAATATCTTTTGCTTTTTATATTGGCTACTTCATTGACTTGTACCTCTAAAAAAGCAGAAGAAACCCCTAAAATCGAGACTGCCTCTGCAGAAGAGAAGCGAGCAGTGGATATCTCGGTGCTTACTGCTGATGAAAGTGACTTTAAAGTGATAGTACCCAAATTATCGGGGAAAGACATTGCGCATTATTTAGAAGACGATTCCTTGGAGGAGCCGCTGTTGCTTTACTATTTAGGTAAGTTGGAGGCCAGTCCAGACAATGAATTTATCAACGCTTTTGATAGCCTTTCTACCCAAGACGCTATGAATCCTTTACGTTGGCATTTATTGAATAAGGCCGTTTTAAATGCTGATGGTGCTTTAGCAGAAAATCTCAGCAGTTTAGTAGCGGAAAAAATTGAAACCAATCCTGCCGGTTTTACCTCCATGCTACTTGACACAACTTATTCAGGCAGGATGGAAGTGGCTAAAAATTATGCTTTCTTGCTAGCACATGATATTCAAAAGCTAGAGGCCAGAAACAACAAAAAAGTGGAAGACAAGCTTATTATCAGAGCCATGTTGGCTTGCTCTACCTGTACCGAAAAGCAAAAGGCAGTTTTAGAGCATTTCTTTGGAATGGTAGATGGTTTAAAGGATTGAATTGAAGACTTCTTACAGAACTGATATTAGAGATAGCCCACAATTCGATTTATGGGCTATCTTAGATTTCTACCCTAAACAAATTCCTCAACGGGCTTAAAGGGCATATCAAAGGCTTCAGCTACGGCTTCATAAACAATGTTTCCATTGATCATGTTGAGGCCAAGCAAGAGTTCCCTGTTTTCACGAATGGCTTTTTCCCAACCTTTATTGGCCAATTGTATGGCGTATGGCAATGTAGCATTGGTCAAGGCCATAGTTGAGGTAAATGGCACGGCACCTGGCATGTTGGCAACGCAATAATGCACCACATCATCTATAATAAAGGTAGGGTCTTGGTGGGTGGTTGGTGTGCACGTTTCTATGCATCCACCTTGATCAACGGCCACATCTACCAAAACAGTACCGGGCTGCATATCTTTGAGCATGTCTTTAGTTATTAAGTTGGGGGCTTTGGCACCCGGAATCAAAACCGCGCCTACAATTAATTGGTGTGTTTGTATTAGCTCGCGGATATTGTACTCGTTGCTCATCATGGTATGCACATTGGCCGGCATTACATCGTCTAAATAGCGAAGCCTTTGTAGGTTGATGTCCATAATGGTTACATCTGCGCCCAGGCCTGCTGCCATTTTAGCAGCCTGCGTACCGACAACACCACCGCCTAATATCAAAACATTGGCGGGTTTTACCCCGGGCACACCTCCTAAAAGAATACCACGGCCTTTCATGGGTTTCTCTAAATATTTTGCGCCTTGTTGTATAGACATTCTACCGGCCACTTCTGACATGGGGATCAAAAGAGGAAGGGAACGGTCGGCCTTTTCAACGGTTTCATAGGCGATACAAATGGCTTTGCTTTTGGCCATGGCCTTGGTAAGTGCCTCAGATGAAGCAAAGTGAAAATAAGTGAATAGCACTTGGTCTTCTCTTACTAGTTCATATTCTGGCTCAATAGGTTCTTTTACCTTCATGATCATCTCTGCCTTGGCATATACTTCTTCAATGGTAGGTAAAAGTGTAGCACCTGCTTCTTCGTAAGCATCATCTGAAAAGCCACTGCCTTCTCCAGCGGTTTGCTGTACAAACACCTGATGCCCGCGCTTGGTAAATTCCTGTACACCTGCAGGTATGAGGGCTACTCGGTTTTCATTGTTTTTAATCTCTTTGGGTACACCAATTATCATGATTCAATACAATTTTAGGTTTATAGCTTTTGTGTTGTGTAATGTTTATTGGGGCATAAAATAATTAGGCTGCAAAGCTAGATAATTTTCCCAAGAATTTACTGTGCAAATAGAAAGATATTACCGCAAGGATTTTGAGCTGGCAGCTGCTTTTAGCGGCATTCTAATTCTTAAAAAAATACTGCAAATCACAGGTTGGGGCATCATTCATTGATTTGGCCTCTCAAGTGCACTAAAAATGCTCTTACCTTTCGCAAAGAGTTAATGGCCTCCATGTTTTCATTGATTTTTGGTTGGTTTTTAAGTGCATCTTTTGCCCCGCTTAGAGTAAATCCTTTTTCTTTTACCAAGTGGTAAATGGTCCTGATGGCTTCTATATCTTGCTTGGTGTATTGGCGCACGCCATTTTTATTTTTTTTAGGTTTGATGGTCTGGAACTGACCCTCCCAAAACCTGATAAGAGAGGTGGCGACCTCAAACATCTCGGCTACTTCTCCAATTGAATAATATCTTTTTTCGATATCCATATTAAAAAAATGACTTTCCAAATAATCTCGGCAAACAATTCTAAAAAATATTCCCTAAAAACCTAAGCAGAGACAAAAAAAACAGCGGCTTTTGCCGCTGTTAAATGAAAAACTCTACAAGTTAATTGATTGTTACCAACCAAGTGACTGATTTTCTTGAGAAGATATTTTCACCAACTCGTCGTATTGTTGGTCTGTTAAATCATTAAAGAAATAATTTACTGGATTTACTTTTCTGTTTTTGTAGATGACCTCATAGTGCAAGTGTGGTGCTACAGAAAGGCCGCTATTACCCACTCTACCAATAATTTGCCCGCGCTTAACCTTTTGGCCTCGTCTTACTTTAAATTCAGAAAGGTGGGCATATTTGGTAATGTATCCGAAACCGTGGTCTATCTCTACTTGGTTGCCATAGCCTCTTCTAGATCTTTGCACCTTAATTACTTTTCCATCACCTGTAGCGTAAATGGGGGTACCTACTGGTGCAGAGAAGTCACATCCTGTATGCATCCTTCTTACTTTTAGGATGGGATGGAAACGCATACCGTATCCGGAAGCCAATCTTTTTAATTCTTTGTTGGCCACAGGCTGGATGGCAGGGATATGGGCCAACATTTGTTGTTTGGATTTGGCCAAATCTACAATCTCATCAAAAGATTTAGATTGGATGTACATTTGCCTTTTTATGGCATCTATCTTATTTAAAGAATTGATAATTAGTTTTTCACGCTCTAATCTATCGTCTAGTAGGTCTTTAAATTTCTGGCTACCACCTGTACCTGCCTGTCTTATTTCCATAGGGATTGGCTCGGCTTCGAAAATGGTTCTGTAAATGTCATCATCCCTAGTTTGTAGTGCTGTCATCATTTCTTGCAATGATGTCAACTCTTTATTCATATTGTTATAGTGATAAAGCAATTCTTGATTTTCCTTCATGAGCTTTTGCTCATTAGGAGATGGAAATACCGTAAGGTAGGTCCAAGCGAAGAAAATACCGAAAATAACGCATACAAATAGCAAACCTAATCCGTTCACGACCAATTCGATCGGAGAAGTTTTAACTCTCTCGTATCGGCAGGTCTCGGTATCATAATAGTATTTGATCTTTGCCATT
Organism: uncultured Thalassovita sp.; assembly: GCA_937129345.1. Lineage (GTDB taxonomy): Bacteria > Bacteroidota > Bacteroidia > Cytophagales > Flammeovirgaceae > Chondrinema. The sequence continues at coordinate 10,443 of CAKZMZ010000017.1, forward strand.
AGTTGTTGAATTTGTACTAAATTTGTCCCGCAAAGTAAAATAATTACCTAAGGCTTATGCAACAAAACGCCCAAATGTTTGGAATCATACCTAAGGAGGTAGTTATTTCACTATGTTAATATAATTTTTTCAAGAATAAATTGCACATTAAGCCATATTTAAATTTCTAAATTTTTTTCATTAAAGAGTTTATGCAGGCAAAAGAGATCAGAAGGAAATTTTTAGAGTTTTTTGAGAGTAAACAACACGAGATTGTGCCATCGGCTCCATTGGTGGTAAAAAATGATCCTACTCTAATGTTTACCAACGCTGGTATGAACCAGTTTAAGGACTATTTCTTGGGCACAAAAACCGCCGAGCACCCAAGAGTAGCGGATACACAAAAATGCTTGCGTGTATCTGGTAAGCACAATGATTTGGAGGAAGTAGGCATAGATACCTACCACCACACCATGTTCGAGATGTTGGGCAACTGGTCTTTTGGTAATTATTTTAAGGAAGAGGCCATTGCTTGGGCTTGGGAACTACTCACCGAGGTTTACCAATTGCCAAAAGAGCGCATGTACGTTACGGTTTTTGAAGGAGAGCAAAGCGAAGGGCTTTCTGCTGATGACGAAGCCGCCAATATTTGGAAAAAGTTTGTAAAAGAAGACCGCATCATCTACGCCTCTAAAAAAGACAACTTTTGGGAAATGGGCGATACTGGTCCTTGTGGCCCGTGCTCAGAAATCCACATTGACCTTAGGGAAGAAGCAGAGGTGAATGAGAAAAACGGAAAGGATTTGGTGAACCAAGATCACCCCGAGGTAATCGAGATTTGGAACTTGGTGTTTATACAATTCAACCGTTTGGCTTCTGGTAAGTTGGAGAAGTTGTCTGCTTCTCATGTGGACACAGGAATGGGCTTCGAACGTTTGGCCATGGCCATACAAAAAAAGAAGTCTAATTACGATACAGATGTTTTTCAGCCGCTTATACAGTTTGTGGCCAAGAAAGCGAAAGTAGAATATGGCAAAAATGAGAAAATAGACATTGCCATACGCGTAGTTTCTGACCACATACGTGCAGTGGCTTTTGCCATTGCCGACGGGCAAATGCCATCTAACAACAAAGCAGGTTATGTTATCAGGCGTATTTTGAGAAGGGCGGTAAGATATGGCTATACCTTCTTAAACTTTAAAATGCCTTTTATGCATGAAATGGTGGAAGTGCTCACCCAACAATTTGCTGAAGTTTTTCCTGAGATAGAAGCGCAGCAAGAGTTCATTACCAAGGTAATTTATGAAGAAGAGGCCTCATTCTTAAAAACTTTGGAGAATGGCTTGGGCATTTTAAATGAGCTTATCCAAAAAGACGATGGCAAGAAGCTGATCAGTGGGGAACACGCCTTTGAGTTGTACGATACTTTTGGGTTCCCTTATGATTTAACCGCTTTAATTGCTAGAGAACATGGCTTTACTGTAGATGAGGCTGGTTTTAAAAAGGCTTTAGAAGAGCAGAAAAATCGCTCTCGAAACGCCCAAGTTTCAGAAAAAGGCGATTGGGTAATCGTAAACGATGGCGATGAGGTAGATTTTGTTGGTTATGAGCATTTAGATGTGCCCAAAGCAAAAATTTTGCGCTACAGAGAACTAAAAGAGAAAAAAGGCACCATTTATCAATTGGTGTTAGACACAACGCCATTTTATGCAGAAAGTGGTGGGCAAGTAGGAGATACAGGTTACATCGAAGCTAATGGCGAAAAAGTATCCATCATTGATACCAAAAAGGAAAATGACTTAATCGTCCATTTTACAAAAAAATTACCAAGCAATCCCGAGGCTACTTTTAAATGCGTGGTAAGTGGGCAAAAAAGAGCGCTTACAGAAAACAATCACTCTGCGACACATTTGCTTCATGCAGCCCTTAGGCAGGTTTTAGGCCACCACGTGCAGCAAAGAGGTTCTTTGGTAAATGATAAACTACTCCGTTTTGACTTTTCCCATTTTTCAAAAATGACCGATGAAGAAATTGCAGAAACAGAACGCATCGTCAATAAAAAAATCAGGGAAGACATACAGTTGGATGAGAAGCGTAACGTACCCATAGATCAAGCAAAAAGTATGGGTGCCACCGCTTTATTCGGCGAAAAATACGGTGAATATGTCAGGGTCATCACTTTTGATAAAGACTATTCGGTTGAGCTTTGTGGAGGCACTCATGTACCTGCTACTGGTAAAATCGGTTTCCTTAAAATCGTTTCTGAAAGTTCGGTAGCAGCGGGCGTAAGGCGTATAGAAGCCATTACTGCCGATGAGGCAGAAGCCATGGTGAGCAAGCAGCAGCATTTATTAAAAGAAGTAGAAGACTTGCTTAAGAATCCAAAAGATTTGGGCAAGGCGGTGGCTTCTTTGTTAGAAGAACGCAACCAAATGCAAAAGGAGTTGGAGCAATTAAGACAAAAAGAATTGAATCAACTCAAAGAACAACTGGTTAACAGGGTAGAGTCTGTCAATGGTATGAATGTAATTATAACAGATGTAGATTTACCCAATGCCGATGCTTTGAGAACACTCGCTTACGATTTACGCAATAAAGTTGATGACTTATTTTTGGTTTTGGCGGCACGCATCAATGGCAGGCCACAAATTGCAGTCATGTTCTCGAATAACTTAGTAGAAAGCAAAGGTTTAGATGCCGGTAAGGTTGTGCGAGAATTGGCCAAGGAAATCAAAGGCGGCGGAGGCGGCCAAGCATTTTACGCTACTGCCGGTGGCAAGGACATCAGCGGCATTGACAAAGTGCTAAGTAAGGCAAAAGACTTTTTAAACTAAAAAACAACAAAACAATGTTTACGGGAATTATCGAAAGCCTCGGAGAGGTAAAAGCCATTGAAGAGGACAAAGAAAACGTAATTTTCACCATTCAGTCACCCATTTCTCATGAGCTAAAGGTAGATCAAAGTTTGGCGCACAATGGCGTTTGCCTTACGGTTACTTCAGTAAAAGACGATACCCACCAAGTAACGGCCATTCTTGAGACACTTAGAAAAAGCAACTTAGGCGATTGGCAAGTGGGTAGTTTGGTAAACCTAGAACGCAGCATGCCTGCCAACGGGCGTTTTGATGGGCACATTGTTCAAGGGCACGTAGATCAGACTGCTACTTGTACCGAGGTTTTGGATGAAGACGGCAGTTGGCTTTTTACATTTAAATATGATAAGAGTCCGGGCAACTTTACAGTAGAGAAGGGTTCTGTATGTATAAACGGTGTAAGCCTAACCGTGGTAAACTCGCAAGATGGGCAGTTTTCGGTGGCCATCATTCCATATACCTACGAGAACACCAATTTTAAGCAAATTGATAAAGGCACACGCATCAATCTAGAGTTCGATATTTTAGGTAAATACATACAAAGACTTTATGGTGAAAGAATGGCATAATCAAATGTTGTTTCAATTATGATGAATTTTATATCAAATTGTACTTTTTTTAAGTAATTATTGCTTATGCCAATATATACTTCGCCAAAATTGCATTATTACAATTTTGCATATAAAATAGTATAACTGTAACTGTTTATTGCCTTGCCTTCGCGGTGAGGTTTACCTTTGCTATAGATAAATTATAGAGGATAACAAAGAGGGTAAGTAGGGAAGAACTAACGAGCTTATTTTTATTAAACCAAATTCGAAAGTATGAAGTGTATCATTGTAGATGATGAGGTGGTAGCTAGGAAAGTCGTAAAAAGTTACATAGAAAAGACCAAAGGGCTGAGTATCGTAGCTGACTTCGAGAATGCCATTGATGCCTACAACCTACTTAAAGAAGAGAGAGTAGATTTACTTTTTCTTGATATCGATATGCCCGAAATGTCTGGCATAGAACTGATAAAATCATTAGAGCACAAACCCATGGTGGTAATGATTACAGGAAGAGACGACTTAGCAGTAGAAGCGTACGAATTGGCTGTAGTCGACTATTTGGTGAAGCCTGTAAAATATCCACGTTTTATTAAAGCTGTTGAGAAAGCCCAAGGCACTTTATCTAAAAACGTGATAGATACTCCTGGCATGGGCGATATTTACGTAAAGGCAGACAGCAAAATTGTAAGAATAAGTCTGAAAGACATCAAATTCGTTGAGGCACTTTCTGATTATGTCATTATCCATACCGAGAAAAAGAAATACATTGTACACTCCACTATGAAAGGTATTGCTGGTAGGTTGCCTGCCGGAGAGTTTGCAAGAGTGCATCGCTCATTTATTGTTAACATCAATCAAATTGAGACCATAGAAGACATGAGCAACATCATCATGCCTAACAAAATCATTCCTATCGGGGCTTCTTACAAAACCGATTTTTTTAATAAGTTGAATTTTCTTTAATACATATGTGAGGTTTTCAAAAATAGCTTAATTGTGCAGTCTTGAACTTATTTTGAAAATATCTAGTAAATATTTGCGCAGTCTTTAATTTTTGGCGGCCGCCGTGAGGTACTTTAGTTTCAAGACGGGGTCTAGACGAAAGTACAATTAGCTAGACGAAAGTACAATTAGTTGATTATGAGCTATTTGTAGTTACTTTAATCCTTTGATTTCAAAAAACTCACGTTAATACATGTGTAAAGCCCATGGTTTAGTTCATGGGTTTTCCCACTCTAATTTCCCTTTTGCAAACTGAAATATCAAAAAGGCGAGATAGCCCCATAGCATGCCCGAGGCAGCACCCACAATAATATCTCCCGGATAGTGCACACCTACGGCTATTCTGCTGTAACTTACCAAGCCAGACCACATAAAAATCCAGGCTGCATATTTGATTTTTTGCCTAAAATACTGAAATAAAAACATGGCCAAAGCAAAGGTATTTGCCGCATGCGAAGAGATAAAACTATATTTGCCGCCACAACCTTTTATCGTGGTATGTACCAAGTGGGCTATTTCGGGTTGGTGGCAAGGCCTCAAACGTTCAAAAAAAGGTTTACAGAAGCTAGAGGCAAAGTGATCCGCTAAGATGATGGCAAGCACAATGCTACCTATGGGTAGTAGGCCGCGCCATTTAAATTTCCACAGATAATAAGCAATGATGAGTACGTAAAAGGGTATCCAAGTTCTTTTATCGGTGAAAAATACCATAATGGCATCGCTGACCGGAGAGTGAAAACCATTGAGAAATAAGAAAACCTCTTTGTCTATCTGATCTAGATAATTGATTAAATCCATGCATCAAAAAATTTCTGCTAAGGTAGCAAAACAGTATTTAAAGCTTTAGATCAACAGCAGAAAACCAATAAGCCATGGTATTTGCCTTGCATTTTATGGTTTTAAATATGCTATTGACAAGCAATGATTTTACTCATTGCACAGAATACTTCTTATTAATGAACTTTGCTTGTTCACCTGCGGTAAATTAACTTTAAACAGCTTACTCATAAAATGATGTGTATCTCCAAACAAAGAAAGGCTCCATGAAAATTTGTTTCTTGTGCAACTACCCATTAACCGACCTTACTGCTGATTATATTTTGCGTTTGGGAAATTTGTTAAATGAGGGTAATAACGAAGTTATCATTATAGCGCAAACCAATCATTACATTTATCATAAAGCCCTTGAGCAAGAGCTTTCTATTCTTCCGATAAAGTCTCATGAGGAAGAACTAACAATAAAAGCCACCTACAACCTTAATCAATCTTTAAAAATGGAAGCGCCCGGCGCACTATTTATTTTCAATAAAGAGAACATTTCTGCGGGTGTTTTGCTCAAAAAAGCCGCCTTACCAGAAAAAGCAAGGCTGATTTTTTGGCAAACAGAAATCTTTAGCGAGAAGAACAAGGGTTTTTGGGCAGGCCTAAAAAAATCTGTTTGGGAAAGTAAAATGCTCAAACGACTAGACTATTGGATTGCCCCACTTAATATAGGGGCAGACATTTTTGAAGACTACACTTCTCTATCTAAAAAGAAACTCAAATATCTTTTTCCAAATCTACAATTGTTGTTCAATACTGATGTAGAAGCCCTCAAAAAAGAATTGAAAATACCGGCAGATGAAACGCTTATTGGCTTGATAGAAGAGAAAAAGCTTTTAGATGATGCCATTACGCTGATCAATTGTATTGCAAAATTACGTGACAAAGGCTACGAGGTAAACGGTGTAATCTTATTGGCAGAGGGTGGTATTTATTCTAGTAAGCGCTTGGGTCTTTACCAACATGCCATAGAAAAACAAGTAGAGCATCATATAGAAATCTTGAGCAAAGAACAACTCAATGAGCAGGCTTTCATTCATCTTTCGGATATTTTATTGGTACCGGAGCCTTCTTTGTTCAGGACTTTAGAGGCATACTCTGCGGGAACGCTTACCATTTTGCCCAAGCATCCAATTAGCGATTTGTTAAATGAACGAGGCGACTTAGGTTTGACAAGTAAATTTGAAGCCAAAAAATTGGCTAAGCAGATTACAGAATACCTAGACGATGAACTTTTTTCTGATATCGTTTCTGCAAAAAGTGTCAGAAAGATGCACGAAAAGGCGATTGAGCGTGCTTATGCATCCTCCATACTAGAAATACTGAATAAAGCTTAGAACCAATTGTTCCCCTACTTTATTTTGACAAGGAAATATGTATTTTTGCAAAAAATTTAGATAGCTTGGTTTTGAATTAAGCCATCTAAACTAGAATACTCTGATAAAATATTGGCTATGAGCGAATTGATCAAAGACATAGAAATTGTTGATAAAGAAAAAGAAGCCTGCGAGGTAACAAATGTCTCAAAAGACAATGCCGTGGCAGGGCAGCGAAAATTATATATAGAAAGCTATGGTTGCCAAATGAATTTTTCTGATAGCGAGATCGTGGCTTCTATCATGGAAAAAGAAGGCTTTGGAACCACTTCTAAGTTTGAAGATGCCGACCTGATTTTCCTAAATACCTGCTCGATTCGCGATAAGGCAGAACAAACGGTTAGAAAAAGGCTTACCCAATTTAATAAAGTAAAAAAAGAAAAGCCCAGCTTAATGGTAGGAGTACTCGGCTGCATGGCAGAGCGCTTAAAAAGCCAATTGCTAGAAGAAGAAAAAATTGTAGACATAGTAGCCGGCCCAGATGCTTACAGAGATTTGCCTGGCTTGGTTGCAGAAGTGGATGATGGGAGCAAGGGCGTAAATGTTTTTCTTTCTAGAGAAGAAACCTATGCCGACATAACTCCTGTTAGACTCAACTCTAATGGGGTTACTGCTTTTATATCAATTATGCGCGGTTGCGATAATATGTGTTCTTTTTGTGTAGTGCCTTTCACTAGGGGCAGGGAGCGCAGCAGGGATCCACATTCTATTGTGGCCGAAGCCCAAGATTTATTCGATAGAGGCTATCGAGAAGTTACCTTGTTAGGTCAAAATGTGGATTCTTACAAGTGGTCTCCTGATAATTCTCTAAAAGGGAAAGCACAAATAGAAAAAGCAGAGCGCAAAGGCAAGGATATAGAAATCATCAATTTTGCCAACTTACTCGAGATGGTGGCCAAGGTACATCCAGATTTACGTGTGCGTTTTTCTACTTCACACCCAAAAGATATTACAGACGAGGTATTGCACACCATGGCCGCCTATGAAAATATTTGCAAGTACATCCACTTACCTGCACAGAGTGGTAATTCTAGGGTTTTGGAACTAATGAACCGTACCTACACCCGTGAGTGGTACATGAACCGCGTAGATGCCATACGCAGGATTTTGGGTGAGGCCTGTGGCATTTCTTCAGATATGATCGCTGGCTTTTGCACTGAACAAGAAAAAGAACACAAAGATACGCTGAGCCTAATGGATTATGTGCAGTATGATTTCAGTTACATGTTCTACTACTCTGAGCGCCCAGGTACTTTGGCTGCAAAGAAATACGAAGACGACATTCCATTAGAAGTAAAAAAGCGCCGCCTAAAAGAAATCATAGAAAAACAATCGGCCATTTCATTAGAAAGGAATAAGCGCGATTTAAATAAGGTGTTTAAGGTGTTGATTGAAGGTACCTCTAAAAAATCGGATGAACAGCTGAAGGGCCGTAACTCAGCCAATAAAGTAGTGGTTTTTCCAAAAGAAAATTACAAAGCAGGCCAATACGTAAATGTGTTGGTAAAAGAATGTACTGCCGCTACCTTAATAGGTGAGGTGGTTTAGTTATTAGGTCTTGGATATTAGCTTTTAGATTGTTATTTGTCAAAATAGCTTTTAGTAACTTACTTAGCTTTAATTAATACAGTTTGTCTAGATTGACTTTTTTAAGTTTATTAAAAGTTGATTTACGCAGAATAAAACCTGTTACTAAAATCTAAATCCTAATCTCTAAATTCAAGATAAAATATGCCAGAAAGAAGACTCCATGTATTTAGCGGTAATCCGCTTGAAGAGCAAGTAGGTTACTCTCGCGCTGTAAGAGTAGGTAATATCATAGAAGTATCTGGTACAACAGCAGTTGAAGACGGAAAAGTGGTCGGTATCGGCGATGCTTACGCACAAACTATCTGTATCTGCCAAAAAATAGAAAGCGCTTTAAAAGAAGCGAATGCATCATTAAGAGATGTTACCCGAGTAAGGATTTACCTTACAGATATTGCCAATTGGGAGGCGGTTACCAAGGCTTATGCTGAGTTTTTTAAATCTATTAAACCAGCTTGTTCTCTTTTAGAAGTTAATAAATTTATAGGCCATGAGCTTTTGGTTGAGATAGAAGCCAGTGCCGTTGTGGAAGAATAACAAAGCTTATTTAAGCAAATGAGTATCTGTAATACTCATCTCAAAAAACAAAACGAGGCTGCTGTAATATTCTAGCAGCCTCGTTTTGTTTGAATGTGTTCATCATCTTTGGCTATCGGCAGGGATTCTTGCCTTGCCAGTGTAAACCCTGTACAATAAATAAATGCCGGCCAATACGAGAGGAATGCTCAAAATTTGACCCATTTTTAATGGTAAGTCGCTTTCAAAATCTTCTTGCACCACCTTTATAAACTCGTAGAAAAACCTCAATCCAAAAATCAAAATCAGGAAGAGGCCTAGGAGTAGTCCTTCTGGAGTTCTGTCTCTTTTTTTGTTCCAAATCGCCAATAATATGAAAAATATAATCAGGCAGCTGATAGATTCATACAATTGAGCCGGATGGCGAGGCACGTCATTGTAAACAGGGTTGGCGGTAAAAACGAAACCCCAAGGCAAGTCGGTTGGCGTACCTAAAATTTCAGAATTCATCAAATTCCCGAATCTGATAAAACATCCTGCCAAGGCCACAGTAATTACAATTCTATCTACGATCCATAAATAGCTTTGCCCTTTTCTTTTGATCTTTTTTGAAGAAAAAGAATAAGGGATA
>CAKZMZ010000018.1 GCA_937129345.1 uncultured Thalassovita sp.
CATGCAAATTATATCCGAATCAAATCGTTTGTACTCGTGTAATATAAATATACCAAAACTAAAAAACCTTAAACACCAATAAACAAATAATATGGAAGCGATAACTAGTGAAACCAACGCCATGGTGGCACAAATGCTAAAAGATTTTGGAGAACGCAAGATTGAACCCTTTAGAAAAGAATGGGACGATGAGCAGATTTTTCCTATTCAAATTTTTAAGGAATTAGGAGAACTAGGCTTAATGGGAGTACTTGTGCCTGAGACCTATGGAGGTTCTGGCTTCGGATATGTGGAGTATGTGACAGCGATTGCAGAATTGGCTAAATTTGATCCTGGCATTGCGCTTTCTATGGCAGCACATAATTCGCTTTGCACCAATCATATATTACAGTTCGGAAACGAAGAGCAAAAGCAAAGATGGCTGCCTAAATTAGCTACTGCCGAGTGGATAGGCGCTTGGGGACTAACTGAACCCAATACAGGTTCTGATGCTGGTAACATGCGTACTATTGCCAAACAAGACGGTGACTATTGGGTGATCAATGGGGCCAAAAATTTTATAACCCACGGTAAAAGCGGTAATATAGCCGTGGTCATTGTAAGAACAGGAGAAAAAGGCGATTCGCATGGCATGACCGCTTTTGTGATTGAGAAAGGCACTAAAGGTTTTTACTCCGGTAGGAAAGAAGACAAATTGGGTATGCGCTCCTCTGAAACCACCGAGCTTATTTTTGACAATTGCATGGTACATAAAAGTAACATCTTAGGCGAAGTTGGGGAAGGCTTCATCCAATCTATGAAAATACTGGATGGTGGGAGAATCTCTATTGCTGCACTTAGTTTAGGGATAGCCCAAGGCGCGCTTGAGCATTCTGTAGAGTACGCAAAAGAAAGGCACCAATTTAACAAGCCTATTGCTTCTTTTCAGGGTATTTCTTTTAAACTGGCACAAATGGCTACAGAAGTAGAAGCCGCTAAATTGCTTACCTATAAAGCTGCAGAATTGAAAAATAAAGGGCAGAGCGTTAGTAAAGAATCGGCTATGGCCAAATTGTATACTTCTGAGGTTTCAGTAAAGGTAGCTAATGAAGCAGTTCAGATTTTTGGAGGCTATGGTTATATGAAAGATTATCCTGTAGAAAAATACTATCGCGATAGCAAGTTGTGTACTATCGGAGAGGGTACAAGTGAGATTCAAAAGTTGGTTATTTCTAGGGCTTTATTGAAATAGTTTAGTCAACAAAGCATGATTTACAAAGCCGGTTAATTTTGACTGGCTTTTTTTTAGAATTCTACGTTGCCGTAGGCTGCCCTTATTTTTATTGATGTGTTGCCGCCCTTGCCTTTAGTGCCTTGGTATTGTTTGTTAGTAGGCTTATCAATCTGGGTTTGATAGACAAGTTTATTCGAACCACTATCAAAACTTCCGAAGGCCACTTCCACATCAAAACTAAAATCACTGACATCTCTTAAATCCAAATCTACAGAGCCATAGGCTATATCGATGTCTAGCTTTTCTAAAGAGGCGCTGATGTTTTCGATATCTGCGCTGCCGAATTTAGCTTTAAGCAATAAAGATTTGTTTAATTGACCAAGGCCAAAGTGAGAGTAGGCACTATTGGCTTCAATAATATCTGCCTCTTCTATATCCAATCTCCCGTTGCGGTCTTCTACATAGATGTTGCCTGCTTTGCCTATGTTTACATAGCTACAATAGCTTGTTTTTAATTTGCCATATCGCATTTCGTCAATATCTGCTTTGCCATAACTTACCTGAATGTCTACTTCTTTGCTAGAAAGCCTTTTGGTTTTTAAGCTACCGTAAGCGCTCAACAAAGAAATAGCGCCATCAAAATCGCTTAAATAAGTTGCCCCGAAACGGTTTTCAAGTTTAAGGGCCAGATAAGAGGGCATATTCACTTCATAATTGATTTCAAAACCAGTTGAATTGCTGTTTTTATACCTTTTGGTAAACTTGGTTTCGTAGGAGATTTCCTTTTCACGTTCCTTTTCATCTATAGAGATTTTGTCTAGCATATCTTTAGCTTCTTCTTCATTGCGTGCCCATACCTTTACTTCTACATCCACTTCTATTTCGTTTTTGCTCCAAGTATTTATGGTAACTTGGCCAAATTTATTTACAACTGCAAAGGTATAGTCAGGCGAAACTGTGTAGCTGTTGCGGATGTGCTTGCTTAAAGTATTCCCTCTTTTTTGTGCCAAAGAAAGATTAAGCACAAAAATTAATATAAGCGTAAATATGTATGCACTTTTTTTAGCGCTATAGCTGAATGGATTTGTTTTCATCTTCTTGTTGGTTATGCTGTAAGCTTTTCAAGATATCGAGCTGCTGGTTTAGGATATTCATTCTTAGCTGAAGGTTGTCTACCATAGCCTTGATCAACATGTCGTTGGTGTTCCCTTTTAATACTTCTTGTTTTATCTCAAGATAGGCGGAGTCTAATAAATTGATGTCGTATTTAAAATCTTCTTTGAGGCCTAAAGACACTAAGTCATAAGAATCTACTTGATTTTTTTTTAGTTGGATGATGGATTCGTAATATATTTCGGCATCTTGTAGTTCTGGGCTGATTTCAGCTAGAGAAGACTCATTTTCTTCCGTTTCATTTACTGTAGCTGTATTGTCTTGTTGTCTATTTTTGTATTGGGAATTTAGATTTAGCATCAACCAAATGGTTGCAATGAGTACCACGGCAAATGCGGCCGCCATGCGCCATAAGTAGCTAATCGGTACAAGTTTGGTTTGTTTTTCTTGGTTTAGGTTTGACGTATTTTCTTTAGGTTGATTTATGGATGTTTCAATCCTATTCCACAATGTTGCATCAGGAGTCTTATCAGAAAATGCTTCTTTGTTTTCTGAAATAAAATCTTCTAGCCTATTATCATCTAGGTGCCCACTTATTTTTTTCCATAATGTTGTGGGTGCTTCTTTATCATCAAATTTTGCACGGTGTTTCGCTATAAAATCTTCTAGATTCTTCATTGCATAAAACTTAGTCCATTTGAGTTAGTAGATATTTAAGCTTTGCCTTGGCCCTATTGAGCTGAGATTTTGAAGTAGATACCGAAATATTTAAAATTTCGCTTATTTCATTGTGGTCGTAACCTTCTATCAAATAAAGAGAAAATACTATCCGGTAACCTTCAGGCAGTTGCTCCATTGCTTTTTTAATTTTGGTCACGTTCAAAGCTTGATCGTCAATATCAGGTCCGTCTTCTACTGCCTTACCTTCATAATTTTCTTCAAAAGCTATTACCTCAAGCTTTTTTTTTCTTATTGCATTAATTGCATGGTTGATGACGATTCGTTTTAACCAAGCTCCAAAGGTAGAATTTCCCTTAAAGGTTTTCAGATTTCTGAAAGCACTAACAAAAGCCTCTTGTAATACATCTTCAGCTTCTTCTGTACTATTTACCACCCGATAACAGGTATTGAACATAGCTTTAGCATATTGCTGGTAAAGTATGTATTGGGCTTTTCTATCACCATTGATACATTTTACAATCAATTCATCCATCTACATAGAAGGTGTATCTCAAAAAGTTATCGTCCTAAAGACAGGGTTAAATCTTAATGGTTGCATAGTTGGTTAGTGTCTAGCTAATCTTATAAGCTTATGGGTGTCTTACGGAAGATAGGTTACAAAAAAACATATTAATGGATGTGAGCATTCAGAAACTACATTAAGGGGCGTATTTAAGTAAAAAAATTGTCTTTGCATAGATTTTAAGGCAACGGCGAGTTTACCTTAAAACTCAAACAGCCTTTGAGGCATGTTCCATCTAAAGGTAAATGTACTTACGCTGTTGTTTACATTGTAGCGTGCCACCTCGCTTTCAATATTTCTTATGGTCTGCTTAAAATCTAAAAACATGTTGTGTTTGAGCTGGTAAGAAGCCGTAAAATCTAAAAACTGAATGGTGGTAGGGGCACCTTGCCCGGTGGTATTGCCATATTCCATTTCTCTTGAGTTATAGTCTAGAAAGATATTACTGCCCCAGTTTTCTCCATTTTGATCATAACCTGTTTTTATAAAGATACTTTTGGCTGTAAGCATGAGTCTTGGTATGGGTTGGTATCTTACAATACCTATAATTTCTCTAAAGTTTGCTCCTGCAGGATGCGCCAAGGGCTGACTGTAATGCTGGTAATTAGAATAAATTTCTTCATTGTAATGGGTGTACATATAGGGCCTTACTAAATTCCATTCGAGTTGTAAATCTAGGTTGCTTATGCCGGCAACGTCTATGTACTTACCACCAAGCTGTGCCGATTGCTTGTTGCCCCACCAACCTTCTCCACTAAAAAACTCGCCTACTTTCATTTCATCTAGCACGGCTTGTCCGTAAAGCTGTATGCCTTTTACCACATTCCATTTAAAATCTAGGCCTAAAATAGCATTGCCATTGTCGCCAGTTTCATGCTCTATGGAGCGGTAAAATATAATAGGGTTTAGATAATTGAGGTCTATGCTGTTATTGAGGCTATCTGGCCTGCCATACATGATCGACTCAAAAATGCCAATATTAAAATTGTCGGTTATGTTTAGGCTTAAGTGATGAAAGGCGAGGTATTTTTTAGGTAGAGGGTTTCCTTGACCACCAATAATTCTGTCATCAGCTATCATTTTTGTGAAAAGGTTGGTGTATTGAAAGCGCCATATTTTGGTGCTCATCTTCAGAAAAAGGTAATTGTTGGCATGGTCTGAGAGTATGAGTGATCGATGCCCGTTGCCAATAAAGTTTCTGTCATGGCCAAATTGCATAGACACATAATCTTTTATCAAAGGCATTTGTATGTAACCCCTGGCTGTAAAAAAATCCCTTGCATCACCTGCATAAGACTTTGTAAAACCCTCGCCGGGCACTACACCTTGCTTTTGCGTTTCTTGCTGCACATAAAACGGAAATCGGATTTGGTTCTCTGAAAAGAAGGTATAAAAAGCCAGTTTGTCCGTAATTCTTCCTCTAATTTGTACACCTCTGGTATTGGTAAATAAGGTATTTTCTAATTGGTTATCTGTACCACCTGCAAAAACAAGCACAGGGTTTACATGGAGGTCAAAGTCTTTTTCTTGTACATAAAACAAGTCGCTTTTCTTTTTATAGAATTTTTTGAGTACAGCCTTCTTGCTGTCGTTTTCAGCTTCAGTACTGTACTCCCAATTGTCATTGGCCAAGTACAGTAAGTTAAATTTGTCTTGTTTGCTAAGTGAAAAATTGCTCGAAGTAAGCAAAGTATCGGCGAAATCTGCTATGGCATGCCTGTTAAAAGGCTTTACACTGGTGAAAAAAGCAGTTGTAAAATTGCGCTGCTTTATTTCATAGCGCTCAAGTAAATGATAATAATCTTGATTTAAAGGAGCGAAGGCGCTTTGTGCTAAACTTTGGTAAGTGACAACAAAGAGTATGTAGAAAAGGAAAAAACGTTTCATTGAAGTTGAAAAAATTAATTCAGATTTATAGTGCTTGTATTAAGCGAATTAAGCAATAAAAAGGCATATAATACTTTTATAAGCATAGTATTGACTTTTTATTACAGTCTACATCAGGCTTTTTATGCAAGTATATGCAATAATGTAGACTATTTTTTCGGCAAGTATCCGAAACAAAGCTATCTAAACGCACACACTTCAGCTACTAACTATTTGATATTTTTTTTTTAAGATATAACCATGAATTTAAGATTCTACAGAGTAGTTGTTTTCATTGTAGTCTCATTTTGCTGTTCTAGTGTTGGTTTTGCGCAAGAAGATTTGGAAAAAGAAATCAGCCAGGCTAAAAAATACATTTCCTTGGAGGAGTATAATAAAGCCAAAGTGTTGCTAGAGGGCCTATTTAGTTCGAATAAAAGCAATGCAAAGGTTCAGTATTATTACGGAATTGCCCAATTGAATCTTCAGGAAAATAAGGCTGGTAAGACCTCGATAAAAAAAGCTTTAGATATGGATCCTAATGTTGATCCTGAGTTTGGCCACTATTGGCAAGGTGTGGCCCATTACCACAATTATGAAACAAAAGAGGCAAAAGAAAACTTTGAAAAGTACAAAGCTACCTTATCTGAAAAGAGTGATATGCGGCCTAAGGTAAATGCCTTAATTGCTTCTTTAGAAGCAATTGAAGGTCAAAAGGGTGCTAAGCCAGATTTTTATGTAGAATCGATAGAAGGTGAAATAAATACAAGTTATCAAGACCACAGCCCTTTGTTAACTGCAGACGGAAACTCTTTAATTTACACATCTAAAAATCAAGAAAGTACCGATAGAAAGGAAAAAAAGCGAGGAGAGTTTTTCGAAAATATTTACATAGTAGATTTAGATGGTTTTAAGCCGATAGGTACCCCTGAAAGTTTAAGTGAAGCACTCAATACAGACCGCCACGATGCAAGTGTTCAGCTTTTTGACAATGGCTCTAAAATGTTGCTTTACAAAATTGATCGCGGCGGGGACATCTATCAGTCTAACAAGGACAATGGCAGTTGGTCTCAACCCAAACCACTTGGAAAAAACATCAACTCCAATGACTTTGAATCATCGGCTTACGTACTTGCCGACGGAAAAACAATGTATTTTTCATCATCTAGGAAATCTAAGAGCGGCAGCTTAAATATTTACAAAACCACTATAGGTAAAGACGGCAATTGGCAGGAGCCGGAACTGCTAGGCCCTGAGATCAATACAGAAGATACAGATGAGGACTGCCCTTTTGTGACCAATGATGGTAAAACCATCTATTTTAGTTCTAAGGGCCATAATAGCATAGGTGGTTACGATATTTTTGTTTCTCATTGGAACGAGAGCGAAAACAAATGGAGCGAGGCCCAAAACTTAGGCATACCCGTTAATTCTACAGGCGATGACATGTATTTCATGTTAGACAACACCAACATACATGGCTATTTTGCATCCTTTAGAGAAGGTGGTAAAGGCGGTATGGATATTTACCATGTAGGCAAAATTTTAACAGCTGTATTGGTAGCAGATATTCAAGTAGAGGGAAAGCCCAAAGCACAAGTGGGAGAAATCAAGGCAAAGCTTAAAAACAAAGAATACGGTAATACTTACGAGTCAATTTCTGATGATGGGGGAGTTTTTAGAAGTTCTCTAGATGCCAACTCAACTTATGAGGTGAGTCTCTACTCAGAAAATTATAAGGATGGGAAAGAGCCATTTAGCGTGCAAACGGTAAGTGTACCGCGCACTTTAAAAGCCAATGAGCAGGTAGAAAAAAGTATAGAGATACCTTTGAGCGACTATCAGAAGCTTGAAAGGAACTATCAACTCATGGGCAGTGTGTCTACCACCTCAGGACGAGCTGTAGATGGCAGTTTAGAAATCAGGAACAGCGCCACTCAGAAAACCATCGCAAGCACACAAACCAAGGATGGCAAATTTACCATAGACTTTAAATCGGTCTTTGGCGAAAGTTATTCTATCAAATTGATAAGTAGTGCTGAAACTTTTGAAAATGCTGCGTCTTTTACTACCGAAGATAATACGGAAATAGAGAAAGATGTAGTTATTGAGTTTTCTGAAGAGAATGAAATTTTAGCATCTACAGCTGCCTCAAAAACAACTAAAAAAGCCGGCTATACCTCTAGCCATGCAATTTTATTTTCAAATAATAGTACAGATGTATCAGGTACGCACCAAAAAGAGCTCGCTAGAATAGTTAGCTCAATAAAGAGCAATGCCGAAGTGCACATTCTTATAGAGGGTTATGCAGATAATGTTGGCAGGGCCTCCTATAATAAAAGGCTTTCTAAAAAAAGGGCAAAGCAGGTAGAGAGATACCTAGTAGGTAAAGGTTTAAACAAAAAGCAGATAGAAGTAGAGTTTTACGGCGAGAAAAATCCGGTTGCAGATAACTCAACCGAAGAAGGAAGAAAGCTGAACAGAAGGGTTGAGATACACATCAAATAATATAAAGGAGAGCAAAGTTTAGTCTTGCTCCAAAAAGGATAAGCACCAAATGGCAAAAGGGCCGGCTTCTTAGGGAGCGGCCTTTTTTTATTGCCTTAAATTTCCTTAATTCAAAAAAGAATTGATATGAAAGTTATAATAGTCTTAATAAGCTTATTGGCTGCTTGGCCTACCGCGCTACAAGCCCAAGTAGAAAAATGGGATGTTTTTGAGCTAGTGCTAGAAGCTGATTTTGAAGGAAACCCCTACTCAGACGTAGAATTGCACGCTACTTTCTCATTTAAACACAGAGAGATAAAAGTGGCAGGTTTTTACGATGGGGACAATACCTACAAAGTTCGCTTTATGCCTGATCAAGAAGGTACTTGGTCTTACATTACCGAAAGCAACGTAAAAAAGCTAGATAAGGGAAAGGGAAAATTTCAATGCATTTCACCTTCTGAAGGCAACCACGGGCCTATGAAAGTGAGAGAAAAATTTGACTTCGAATACGCAGATGGCACTAATTTCTATCCATTGGGAACTACCTGTTATGCTTGGACCTCAATGTCAGACCAATTGGTACAACAGACCATAGAA
>CAKZMZ010000019.1 GCA_937129345.1 uncultured Thalassovita sp.
CAGGCCGAAAGGCCGACCAATTGCATCATTTCAACATCGTTTAAATCATCGCCAATGTAGGCCATTTCTTGTGGCGAAATGTCCATGTCTTCGCACCATTCTAGCAAAACTTCTTTTTTGGGCCTTGTGCCTACAAAAATCTTTTGAATGCCCAAAAGCTCTGCCCTACTCCTTATGAGACTTTTGTTAAAACCCGAACTGAGTATACCTACAGGAAAACCACTTTTGGTCAACTTTCTAATGATCAAACCATCTTTTGTATTGAATTTTTTAAACTCGTCTCCTTGCTCAGTATAGTACATACCACCGTCTGTCATAACGCCGTCTACATCTAGCAAAAGCATTTTTATTTCTTTAGTACCCAGGCTCTCTAGTAGTCTAAAATCTTTACTGGTAAGCAGATTTAACGATAAACCCAATAGGCTAGAAAACTTAAGTGCCTGATCAAGATAAATCCTCTGTTTTTTAAGGGTAGATTCAGATAACTTTCTCTCTAAGATTTTTTCAGCTTCAGGTATCTTTTCGGGGTCTTTTTTCAGAAAAAAAATCAAGTTATGTTTAAAAAGAGAATCGTTTTCCATATAAGTGAATATTGCCTTTTGTAAATCTAAAAAGGGATTTCAAAAGAACAATTTTTTGATATACTATATTTCAACAGAAAGCTATTTGGCTTGCAAACTAAAGTAAAATTTAGAACCTACGCCCAACTCACTTTCCACCCATATTTTACCTTTGTTTCTCTCAATAAATTCTTTGCAAAGAGATAGGCCAATGCCGTTGCCTATTTCTTTTTTCGTGCCTTTTGTACTCAAATTCTCAGAAAATATTTTTTTAAGGTTACTCTTTGGTATGCCTACGCCAGTATCGGCCACACAAACGGTTACTTTCTTTTTAGATACATTGGCAGTAATGATAATTTCTGAATTTTCGCGGCAAAATTTAATGGCATTAGATAAGAGATTTCTGATCACTATATCGATCATATTTTTGTCTGCATTGGCTATTGTACCATCAAGTACCTCGTTTTGTAAAATTATCTTTTTCCTTTTTGCATTTCTTTTTTGCAGCCCAAACTGATGGGTAACCATTTTTTTTATATCACAACTTACAGGTCTCAATTTTATGCCCTCTAGCATATTACTGCTCCAAATAAGTAAATTATTGAGCAAATTAGAGGTATCGTTTACATCTTCGCTGAGTTCGTGAACAAACCTATCAAATTCTTTTTTGCTCATATCCCCATCTCTTAACAAATCGAGCAGACCTGCCAACCTTGATAGCGGGGACTTTAAATCGTGTGAGATAATGGAGAAAAGCTTATTTTTTTCTTGGTTGATTTTATTGAGCTCAGCATTTTTGTTTTCTAATACCTTTTGCATTTTCTCCTGCTCGGTGATGTCCAATAATACGGAAAGGTGGGTATCTTCTAAAATATTGGAGACAGCATAATACTTAGCCTTTTTCTTTTTGTCCGTTTTCTCAATCAGCTCTATTTCACCTCTCTGTATTCCATGCTCTATAAAATCGACCCAAAGTTTTTTTGACTTTTTATATTCTGTAAACTCAGTAATGCTTTTCCCAATAAATTCTTTTTTAGAATAGCCTAGCATGTCACAAGCCGCTGGGTTGGCATCTATGCATTGCATTTGGTCATTGGCTATTATAATAGCATTTAGAGCACTTTCAAAAACAGCTTTAAACCTATCATGATTTTCTTTCAAAAGTTTCTGCTCTTTTAATTTGCGCTGAGTCACTTCTGGTTGTATCGCTATAAATCCTTCTAATTCGCCAAACTCATTTTTTATAGGATCACAAGTAATAGAAATCCAGATTTCTTTTCCGTTTTTATGGTAGTTGAGTATTTCAACCTCGAAAGGCTCACTTTTCTCTATGGCTTCTCGCATTTTTCTAACCGCAACTTTATCTGTCTTTTCGCCTTGTAGTACTTCACCTGGTTTTTTCCCAAGAATATCTCTAGGAGAAAAGCCTGTCATTTTCGTAAATCCTTTATTTACCCAAGTGGCATACCCAAAGGCATCTGTGATGATTACGCCACTTGTTGTTTTTTTTGCAATGAGTTTATATTTCTCAATTTCTAGTTGATGATTTTTTAGTTTGATGATGTTCGACCCAAGCAGATGATAGTATTTCCCACTTGCCTCGTTCAAGTACCTTATCTCCAATTCCAACACCACATTTTTCTTTTTTACTGGAGAGTAAATAGGCAACTCCAGGTTTTGCTCTTTTTCCTTACTAAGCAAATCTTTCAGTAAATCGATTGATAAAGTATGCTTCAAAATCGCATTCTCTACCAAGCCGTTTTTATCAAAAACAGCATTAAATGCCTTATTAGAATGAATGACTAGAAATTGTTCATTTAGAACAAAGCTAAATGTTTGAGCGCTATCCTTTAAATAATTAAGGATGGCCTCATTTGATAGTTTTTCCATACAAACAGCCTTATGATTTGCCTAATTTTCTTTATTAGGGCAAATAGCATACAAATTTTAAAGTATCAAGTATTAATAGTTGGCTAATTTCTGGTATTCTCACAAAAATCATTACTCATGTTTGCAGTTTGTTATGAGAATTAATGCAAGTTAGGAATTGCGGAAGAGAAAAGGAATAGCGTTAAACAAAAAAAGGCATCTGATGCAGATGCCTTTTTAGCAGGAAGCATCCCGACTTTACGGGATAGTTTATGATTGATTTCTAATAAATCAATCTACATTATCGTGCAGGAATCGATTATTGCCCAATATTTCGTTTTCGTCATCTAATTCATAGCGAGAAATATTACTCTCTGAAGAATGCGTGTCATTTTTTAGCTCAACACCTCTTCTCAAATAAGCGGGAGTCTCTTGCTTGTCTTTCAACTCGTCGTTACTCATTTCGTTGACAGAGCGCAAATTATTTATTTTCTCACTCCTCGCTTTATATTGAGCTTCTAACCTTTTTTTTTTGTCCTCTTCAGATTCTTCATTAACCAATTCGTAATCGCCGTCTAGCTCAAAAACAATTTTCTCCTTGTTGCTTTTCTTCTTCAAAAAAGTTTCGATGTCTTCATCGTCTGCGTCGTCGTTTTTGTCAAAGAAATCTTCTTTTACAGCGTTTTCACGCATTTTAATTTTGTTACTTTCAAGGTCGATTACCTTTTTTGTGCTTTTTTGATCGTCCTCGTCAAACCCCGTGGCAATTATGGTCACGTTAATGCCATCTGCCAAAGACTCGTCTGTTGCTTGGCCAAAGATGATCTCAGCATCTTCACCGGCTTGCTCTTGAATGTAACCGGTAATTTCCTCCAACTCATCCATTTGGAAATCGTCTTCGTTGCCTACTACTATACTAAGCAAGATGTACTTAGCTCCGAAAATATTGGTGTTGTTCAACAGTGGAGAAGTAATGGCACCTTCAGCAGCTCTTTTGGCCCTGTTTTCGCCTTCTGTAGTTGCAGAACCCATTACAGCAGCACCAGAATCTTTCATTACGGTCTTTACGTCCTCAAAGTCAACGTTGATGTTGCCCGCAACTGTAATAATTTCTGCTATAGATTTTGAAGCCCTGCTCAATACATTATCGGCTTGCCCAAAGGCCTCTTTCATAGTGGCCTTGCCATATACTTCGCGCAGTTTATCGTTCAAAATAACCAATACGGTATCGCAGTGTTTGCGCAAAGCTTCTACACCAGCATCTGCTCTTCTAGACTTAGGCTTGCCTTCAAAACCAAAAGGACGCGTTACAATGCCTACAGTAAGTATGCCTAGGTCCTTGGCAATTTCGGCAATAACCGGTGCAGCGCCTGTGCCTGTGCCACCGCCCATACCGGCCGTAATAAATACCATTTTGGTATTGTTCTCTAAAATTTTGCGAAGCTCTTCTTTAGATTCTAAAGCAGCTTTTTCGCCAACTTCTGGATTGGCGCCAGCGCCCAAGCCTTCTGTTAGATCGGTACCTATCTGTATCTTATTATTTACCGGACTGGTTTCTAGTGCTTGTTTATCTGTGTTGCACACATAAAACTCTACACCCTGAATGCCCTGCTTGTACATATGGTTTACGGCATTACTACCTCCGCCGCCAACACCAATTACCTTTATTATTGAATTACCTCCTGATGAGGGATATGCGAACTCATAAGTTGATTCTCCCATTTTTTTAAATATTTTATCGTTATCAAATTTAGATTTTAAGAGCGCCTCATTCTTCTTAGAAGAGGCACGGGTTTATTTATTTTAATACATAGACTTGTCGTCGAAATCATCGATCAGCAAATCTTTGGTTTTCTTTAAGATTGAAGAGAAGAGTTCTCCACTAGAAAGTCTTTGTGCGCGCTGCTTGCTTTGGTAATTGCCCGCGTAAGATTCTACCTCACGATCTTCTACAGATTTAAATCCTGCCAACACCAAACCAATGGCTGTAGAGTAAAGTGGATTCTTCACTTCTTCAATTTTACACTTGCCTAAATGCTCGTTAGGGTAACCAATTCTTGCATCAAGTCCTGTTTTGTACTCAAATAATTGTTTTAGGTTCTTTAACTGAGAACCGCCTCCGGTAATGACGATACCGCCCGCCAATCTGTTTTGATAACCTGAGCGTTCAATCTCAAGCAATACCAAGTCTATGATCTCTTCCATTCTGGCTTCTATGATGTAAGCCAAGTTTTTAATGGAAATTTCTTTGGGAGGTCTGTTGCGCAAACCCGGAATAGAAACCACCTCGTTTTCTGCTGTTTCAGCAGCGAGAGCACTGCCGAATTTCACCTTTAGCAATTCTGCTTGGTTTTGCATAACCGCGCATCCTTGCTTTATGTCTGAGGTGATGATATTACCACCAAATGGAATTACCGAAGTATGCCTAATGGTGCCATCGTAAAATATTGCAATATCAGTGGTGCCGCCGCCAATATCTACCAAGCAGATACCCGCTTCTTTCTCTTCCTCGCTCAAAACAGATAGGCTAGAAGCCAAAGGCTCCAATATCATGTTTTCTATGTCTAAATTGGCTTTCTCCACACATTTTTTGATATTCCTGATCGAGTTGGTATGTGCGGTTATGATGTGGAAGTCTGCTTCTAACTTCACACCTGACATGCCTACCGGATCTTTAATGTTTTCTTCGTAGTCTACCGTGTAATACTGAGGCATTACATGTATGATCTCTGAGCCCGGCTCGGTAACGATGCGATACATATCGTTGGTTAAGCGGAACACATCTTCTGCGGTGATCTCGTCATCGTTGCTTTTGCGTGTAATACTGCCGTGATGTACAGAGCTCTGAATGTGCTTGCCCGCAATGCCTACGTTTACCAGCTTAATATCTGTTTTGCTGGTTTCCTCGGCTTCTTTTATTGAAGCGAGAATGCTGCTCACTGTTTTTCCAATGTTGCGTACAGTCCCTTCTTTAACTCCATCAGAAACTGCTTTGCCTAAACCGAGTACTTCTAGCTTGCCATACTCGTTCATGCGGCCAACTATGGCACATATTTTTGTGGTGCCAATGTCAAGGCCTACTACTAATTTGTCTTCCTGCATAATAATGACATTTTAATTTTTAAAAGTATTCTGTTAGTTGTGCCCTGCCCTACCAGGAACTGTTCGTTATGTTGGATTCTTCTTGGCTGTTGCTCAAAACTGTTTGGCATCAGCGACAAACAATCTGTCCTTTGTATTGCACTTTTACTAGGCGATATTCTCCCCAGCCTTTTTTCGGGATGATTTCATCGTAAAAGAGCCTCATTTTTTTAAATTTATTTTGATAGTTACTAAAGTGACCGAACTCAAATTTATGCTGCCCAATCTGAGGATAGATTTCTACCTCAAAATCCTTATCTAGCTCCAGCATGGCTACTTGTGGCGCCCAAAACTCGTCTTCTCGCACATAGTCTAAAAACTCTGTAAAAGCCCTGCCTGTATCGCTCACCAAAAAGCCGGGGCGCATCAAACTATCAGCCCCTGCGCCTGTAATTACCATGACCCTAGCCGAAAAATTATCTGATAGATCGAGTAAGTCTTTGTCTTTATTGATGTAGCCTCCTTTGCCACTATTGCCCATTAGCCTTGCAATGGGTTGTTCTTGCTTTATGTCTATGATGATGTTGCCCTTTAAGTCTCTAGAAACTTGGGCGTCTAGTATAAAATCTTGTTGCTTTAAAGCAGATTCTATCACCTTTAAGCCTATATTGGCAATTCTACTGGTGTTAGGGTTTTTAAATTTGAGGCTATCGATGATTTCCTGTACATCTTCTTCACTCACAAAATAATTACCACTCTTGTCATCTACATTGATAATGATTTGCTCATCGCCAAACATGGGCAATCTGTAAAAAACATAGCCTGCCGTAATGAGCAATAAGCTCACTATCATAATAATGTTGACGGTCGATAATTTTTTAAAGAATTTCATATTACCTCTTAGTTTAAGCTCGTGTCTCTAGCCGTTTTAATTGACAATAACCATTGATCAAGCTTCCATTACTATTTTTAAGTCATTTACAAATCGATCTATATTGCCTGCTCCAATACTCACCAATAGTTCAGGCTTCTTTTGTTTTACAAAATCCAACATCTCATTGTCTTTTACCATCCACTTATCTTTTAGCGATACCTTATCGAAAATGCCCTGAGAACTTATGCCCGCTATGGGCAACTCCCTAGCGGGATAGATGTCCATCAAAATCAGTTCATCGGCCAATGACAGGCTCTGTGCGAAACCATCCATAAAATCTCTGGTACGGCTGTACAAATGAGGTTGAAAAATGGCAGTAAGCTTTTTGTCTGGAAAAATCTGCTTTACAGATTTCAAAAATGCCTCAATCTCAGTTGGATGATGCGCGTAATCATCTATGTAGACCTTTTTATTGTTGACCACTATGTCGAAGCGGCGCTGTACCCCGCTGTAGCTCGCTACTGCTTTTTTGATTTTTTCTGGCAAAATACCTACAGAAAGTGCCGCTGAAATGGCCGCAGCCATATTGAGCAAATTGTGCTCTCCCGGCATCTTCAACTGCAAATCGGTAATGTCCTCCATAGAATCATCTTCAGACTGATTGATCATATCAAAAATGACTTGCGTTGCAGAAGGCCTAATATTTTCTATAGAATAATCGCCACTACCAATGCCAAAAGTTCTGATATTGATAGCGGGGGCTAGTTTGCTCATGATCTCCTTAGCCACACCATCCCTTACAAACAGTTGCCCTTCGCTCTTAAGATTGCCAATAAAATCTATAAATGCCGCCTTTAGGTTTTCAGCATCTCCGTAAATATCCAAGTGATCGGGTTCTATGGAGGTAACTACTGCAATATCGGGATTGAGTGTAAGGAAAGAGCGATCGTACTCGTCCGCTTCTACCACCAAAACCTGCTCTTCGGGATCGGCCTTGCTAAGCAATAGGTTAGAGGAAAAATCTTTGGATATACCACCAACAAAAGCAGAACAGGCTTGCTCTGTGTGGCTCAGTATATGCGCCAACATAGAGGAAGTAGTCGTTTTTCCATGTGTACCCGCTACCGCTACTGTAAAGTATATTTTTGAAATCATCCCCAAGACTGCTGAGCGCTTCATAACGGTGTAACCCGCATCTTTTAAAAAGTTGAGCTGTTTGTGATCATTGGGCACAGCCGGGGTGTAGATTATCAATGTACTTTCTTGGTTATCAAGCACCTCCTCAGGCAATTCATTTACTTTATCTTCAAAACCTATAGAGATGCCCTCTTTCTCTAATGCAACGGTAAGCATAGTGTCCACTCGATCATAGCCAAAAACATCTCGACCATTGGCTTTGAACCAACGGGCCAAGGCGCTCATGCCAATACCGCCGATGCCAATCAGGTAAACTTGTTTGATATGTTCTAGCGTCAAATCCATACTATGCCATTTGCATTTTATAAGATGTAAGGTTAAAAATCTCTTTGGCAATGTCTTTTGCCGCATGAGGTTTTGCTAGTTTGCTTATATTATTTGACATTTGGTTTCTTTTTTCTTCATCTTCCATCAGGGTTTTAACTACTTCAAAAAGCTTATTCTCTGCTTCATGATCAGGTAGTAAGATGGCTGCACCTTCTCTTTCTAAAGCTTGGGCATTTTTAGTTTGGTGGTCTTCTGCCACATTGGGCGAAGGCACCAACACAGCGGGCTTCTCGGCCAAGCATAATTCAGATATGCTCAAAGCACCCGCTCTAGAAACCACCACATCGGCACAGGTATAGGCCAAGTCCATTCTATTGATGAAGTCGTTTACCCAAAGCCCTTCTTTCTTTTCTAAACCCACCGCTTTTTGGATTTCCTTGGCATAAAACTTACCCGTTTGCCAAATAACCTGTATGCCCTGTGCTAACAAAGACTGGTAGTTTTTAAGCAATGCATTATTAATGGTCCTTGCTCCCAAACTGCCTCCTACAGCCAATACTACAGGCCTGTCTGGCCTAAGCTGGAAATATTCCATAGCTGTATGTTTGTCTAGTTCTCCAGCAATATCTTTCCTTACCGGATTACCCAAGAACAGCAGTTTTTCAGCCGGAAAATACTTTTCCATATTGGGGTAAGCCACACAAATTTTATCTGCCTTGGCAGCCAACCATTTGTTAGTAAGCCCTGCATAGCCGTTTTGCTCTTGAATCAGCGTCGGTATCTTTTTGCCCTGTGCTTTTTTGAGCACTGGGCCACTAGCATAGCCCCCTACGCCAACTACCACATCAGGCGTAAATTCATTAATGATCTGTCCTGCTTCTTGCATACTCTTCCATAGTTTAAAGGGGAAAAGCAAGTTTTTTAAAGTAAGCCTCCTTTGGATACCGCTTACTGGCAAGGCCTTGATTTCGTAGCCTGCTTGGGGCACTTTTTCCATTTCCATTTTCCCTTCTGCCCCAACAAAAAGTACTTTGGTAGCTGGCGCTAAATCCTTTAAAGCATCGGCAATGGCAATGGCCGGATAGATATGTCCGCCGGTGCCTCCACCGCTTATGATTACTTTAATATGATCTTTAGTTGCTACCACTTCTATTTTACTTAATAATTTTTATACGCCAGAAAATGTAGTCTTCTTCGTGTCTTCTCTTCGTCTGATGTTTCTTTTTAGAGTATCGTCCATGCCTAGTGCATCGGTACGGCTTACGCTTAGCAACATACCCAATGCCATTCCTGTAAATAATAAGGAAGTACCTCCCATACTCAACAAGGGTAAAGGCAAACCTGTAATCGGTAAAATGCCTACAACTACTCCCATATGCACAAAGGCCTGTAAAACCAAACTAAAGGTGATGCCCGCTGCCAGTAATCCGCCAAAGGCCCGATTACTTTTGCTCACAATCAACATGCCTCGGTAAAGAATAATGAGAAAGGCAACTATTACTACCAATGCACCAACAAAGCCGTATTCTTCTACAATAATGGCGAAAATAAAATCTGAATAAGGGTGCGGCAGGAAGTTACGCTGTGTGCTTTTTCCAGCGCCTTTGCCCGCAAAACCTCCGGTAGAAACCGCTATATAAGCCTGTTCTGCCTGGAAAGAGATTTTATCCTCACTCATGTAAGAACTTAGCCTACTGGTTACCGTCTGGCTTCTTTGCCCAAAAGTAAAGGCAAAGGAACCTGCCATAGCGCCAACTATCAGCATCATGCCCAAATATCTCATGGGTACTCTACCAATAAAAAAGAGCAGCAAACAGGTCAAAAAAAGTAGACTCGCACTCGACCAGTCGGTAAGACCGATCAAGCCGCAAACAATACCACACCAAAACAACATAGGATTGATGGCCTTTTGGTCATCTTGTATGCGCATTTGCCTTTTAGAAAGCATGCTCGCTACATTAGAAATGAGTGCTAGTTTCGCAAAATCTGATGGTTGGAATGAAAAGCTGGTAAAAGGAATCACGATCCATCTTGAGGCCTCGTTAATGGTGCTACCAAATTGCCAGGCAATGATCAATAGCGGAATAGAAGCCAACAAAGCATAGCGCGACAAACGCGAATAAAAACGATAATCTATCCTGTGGCAGATGTACATGGCCACAAAACCCAAGGCGATCAGCACAGTATGCTTGGTAAGGAAATATTCCGTATCTCCACCTGCTGAGCGATAGGCTAAATTTCCTGTAGCGCTGTAAACCACTAAAATACTAATGAGTGATAAAATGATGCTTACTGCCCAAATCACTTTATCGCCCTGTAGATAGCGCTGTATGCCTTTTACTTCAATATCTTGTTCTAATGCTTCCATAAAAAATTACCATATTTTTTAAATTTGGCCTTAAATGC
Source organism: uncultured Thalassovita sp. (assembly GCA_937129345.1). Lineage (GTDB taxonomy): Bacteria > Bacteroidota > Bacteroidia > Cytophagales > Flammeovirgaceae > Chondrinema. The sequence continues at coordinate 10,255 of CAKZMZ010000019.1, forward strand.
TGCCAACTAGTATTGGTTCAAGTTTTTTTTTAAATGGTTCTAATGCCTGTGCTACAGCCGTTTTAAATTGCTCGCCCCTATCTTCGTAATTTTTAAATAAGTCGAAACTGGCACAAGCCGGCGATAGCAAAACCACCTCTCCTTTTTCTGCTAGGTGATAGGCCGTTAATACGGCATTTTTAATATCCTGTGTTTCGTGCAAAAAGCTCACAGACTCTGCAAAAGCGGTTTTAAGTTTTTCGTTGTCTTTGCCCAAGCAAATAATGCCTTTTACTTTATTTTTTACTAATTGCAGTAATTGACTGTAATCGTTGCCCTTGTCCACACCGCCTACTATCCAAATCACAGGCATTTCAAAAGCATCCAAAGCGTATTGCACCGCGTCTACATTGGTGGCCTTAGAGTCATTTATGAAAGAGATGCCATTGACCATATCTACTTTTTCAAGCCTATGGGGCACATTTTGGAAAGTGGCCAACCCTTGCTGTAAAACCGTAGGTGCTATTCCCAATCTTAAGCCTGCAAGTAAAGCAGCGCTCATATTCATGGCATTGTGCTTTCCTTGTAAAGGCAGGTTGCCAAACTCTAACCACTGTTTAGCTGGGTTTTGCTCAAAAGAAGAAAAGGCTGAAGTGAAAGCGGGCAAGCGCAAAATACCCGCATTGTAAAAAGCTTCGGAGAAACCTTCTTCCCATATCTTTTGTCCTTCTTTGTGATTTTTTTTCTTGGGAATCCTTTCGTCGTCTTCATTGAAAATGAGTGTGTCGCCATCTTGCATATTTTCAAAAATCCTGAACTTAGCCGCGGCGTATTTGTCCATATCGTTCTCATAGCGGTCTAAATGATCCGGCGTAATGTTAAGCAACATAGCAATGTGCGGCCTAAAATCGTGGATATCATCTAACTGAAAACTGCTTACCTCCAACACGAAGTAGGAAGAGTCTTTTTCAGTCAATTGCCTGGCAAAGCTTTTGCCGATATTGCCTGCTAAGCCCACCTCTAAACCGGCCTCTTTTAGCAAGTGGTAAGTGAGAAGCGTGGTAGTGGTTTTGCCATTGGTACCTGTTATAGCAATGATTTTTGCCTCGGTGTAACGAGCTGCAAAATCGATTTCCGAGCTGATTTTTATGCCTTTTTCTCTCAACTTTTGGATGATGGGCACTTTTTCAGGAATGCCGGGGCTTTTAATAACTTCATCCGCTACTAAAATTAGCGCTTCATTGTGGCCTTCTTGCTCAAAAGGAATCTCCGCTTCTTGCAACTCTTTTTGGAACTCAGGGGCTATGGCGCCAAAATCAGACACAAAAACCTTTAGGCCTTGTTGTTTTGCCAACAAAGCAGCACCTGTTCCGCTTTCGCCTGCGCCCAATATGACTATTTTTTTCGTTTCCATATCTTACCTGATCTTTAGTGTTGCCAATGCTGCGATGGCGAGCAGTAGCCCCACAATCCAAAACCTCGTTACAATTTTCGCTTCATGTATTTCTTTTTTCTGATAATGATGATGCAATGGCGACATGAGGAAAATCCTTCTTCCTTCGCCGTATTTCTTTCTCGTGTATTTGAACCAAGACACCTGTAGTATTACCGATAGATTTTCTACCAAGAAAATACCGCAGAGTATGGGTATCAGTAATTCTTTTCTTATGATGATGGAAAGTACCGCAATGACCGCCCCCAACATTAAACTGCCCGTATCGCCCATAAAAACTTGAGCGGGGTAAGAGTTGTACCACAAAAAACCCACGCAAGCACCTGTAAATGCCAAGCAAAAAATCACTACTTCTCCTGTGTATGGGATGTACATGATGTTGAGGTAATCGGCAAAAATGACGTTGCCCGAAACGTAGGCAAGAATGGCCAAAACTCCACCGATAATTGCTGATGCGCCCGCTGCCAAACCATCTATACCATCTGTAATATTGGCGCCATTGGAAACTGCCGTAATAATAAAGACCATGATTACCACATAAAGTATGGGCGTTACTTCTTCTGAGGGTGAAAGCTTGGCGTAGTCCAACTCATTGCCTTTTACGAAAGGAATGGTCGTTTTAGTAGATTTGATGTCTGTGTAATTGGCTGGTTCCAAAGCCTCCTCGATATTGCTGCGGTTTACTGTCTGCTTGAATTCCCTCACCACTACACCATCGTGAAAATACAAGGTAACACCAATGATCAGACCTAGGGTAATCTGCCCCGCTATCTTAAACCTGCCTTTTAAACCCTCTTTATCCTTTTTAAATATTTTTATGTAATCGTCTACAAAGCCGATAAGCCCCATCCAAATGGTGGTGACTAATAGCAGTGTTATGTAAATGTTATCTAACCTGGCGAATAGTAAAACAGGTAATAATATAGTGGCAATGATAATAGCCCCGCCCATGGTAGGCGTGCCTTGCTTTTCTAACTGACCTTGTAAACCCAAATCCCTAATAGATTCACCTACTTGTTGCCTTTGTAGCAATCTAATGATCCGTTTTCCGAAGATAGAGGCAAAAAGCAGCGACAAACCAGCGGACATCAAAGCTCTAAAAGAGATGTACTGGAAAACACCTGCCCCGGGAAAATCGAATTCTTGATCTAAATATGAAAACAAATAGTAAAGCAACTTCTAAGTAATTCTATTTTGGTCTATAAAAAATTTTAGCTCATGTTTGAAAAAATATCTTCTAGCACTTCACGGTCATCAAAAGAATGCCGAACACCGTTGATTTCTTGGTAATTTTCATGGCCTTTGCCTGCCACAAGTACGATATCACCTTTGTTTGCCAGCATGCATGCTGTTCTTATCGCTTCTTTCCTGTTTACTATGGAAAGCACTTTATTCATTTCTGTACTCACCACGCCTGTCATCATGTCGTCTATAATTGTCTGCGGATCTTCTGTGCGTGGATTGTCAGAAGTCAACACCACTTTCTCGCTGTACTTAAGAGCGATAGAAGCCATTTTTGGTCTTTTAGCCTTGTCTCTGTCTCCACCACAGCCTACCACTGTAATTATTTGCTCGCCCTGTTTTCTTAGTGATGCAATGGTTTTGAGTACATTTTCCAAAGCATCGGGCGTGTGGCAGTAGTCTACGATAGCGCGTATATTTTCCGAAACTATTTGATCGAACCTGCCTTTTGCCGGTTTAATTGAAGATAGATGGGTGAGTACATTTTCTTCTTCTTGCTTCAACATTAGACCGGCCGAGTAAACCGCTAGGAGATTACTCGCATTAAAATCGCCTATCAATCTAAACCAAGTTTCTTTATTGTTGACCTCGAGCAATAAGCCCTCAAAGGAATTATCCAGCATTTTTGCTCTGAAGTCTGCCATGCCTTTTAAAGAAAAAGTTCTTATACGTGCACTGCAGTTTTGCACCATAACCATGGCTCTGCGGTCGTCTTTGTTCACCAAAGCAAAAGCATCGTCGCTCAGGTTGTCGAACAACTTCTTTTTGGCTTTTATATAGTTATCGAAAGTTTTGTGGTAGTCTAGGTGATCGTGGGTTATGTTGGTAAAAATGGCTCCTTTAAAAGAAATACCTGCGACCCGCTCTTGGTCTAACGCATGCGAGCTCACTTCCATAAAGCAGTATTCACAATCTTTTTCGACCATTTGGCTTAAAAGCTCATTCAATTGCAGTGCATCAGGTGTAGTAAATTTGGCGGGAATAACCTCATTGTTCACTTTGTTCTCTACTGTAGAAATCAAACCCGTGCCATAACCCATTTTTTTGAACAGCCTATAGAGCAAAGTAGCCACGGTGGTTTTGCCATTGGTGCCCGTTACGCCTACCAATTTTAGTTTTTTAGAAGGATGACCGTAGAAATTGGCTGCAAAAAAACCAAGAGCCATAGCGGAGTTTTCGACCAACAGATAACAAACCTCTTCGCTGGTTTCTTCGGGGTACCGCTCACAAACTACTACAGTAGCACCTTTTTCAACTGCAACCTGTATAAATCTGTGCCCGTCTGACTGTGTACCCTCAATGGCCACAAACATATCTTGCTTGCCAACTAGGCGTGAGTCAAAGCAAATCTTACTCACCTTTCGGTCAGTAGTTCCCTTAAAAGATACCGTGGGATAATTGCCTAATATGTCTGCTAACTGTTTGATCTAAATATTGATTTTATCCTAAACTGATATAGATTACCCTGCCTTTTCTCGCCCTGCTGCCAGGCTTGAGCGATTGTCTAAGCACTCTTCCATTGCCTCTTGGCCTTACTTTAAGTCCTTGGTTTTCAAGCACATACAATGCATCTTTTAAGGTTAAGCCCCTTACGTCTGGCACTATATCTTCTTTTACCATATTGTTAGTCCAAAGCACCGTATCGCCTGTGGTTTGTGCCCTTACCCACTCAGTGGTATTCATAGGCACATTTTTCACTCCTAACTCATCGCTTAGTTTTTTAAGGTCTTTGTAGTAACCAGCTTGTATCATCGGGAAGATACCGTCATTTTTTGTAGTATCGGGCAGCGTCATCTCTACACCTTTTACAAAAAGCTCATCGGCAATTTCTCTAAAAACCGGTGCAGCTACATCACCTCCGTAGTGGTCGCCATTTTTGGGATCATCTATGGCCACCATTACTGAATATTTAGGGTTATCAGCCGGAAAATAGCCCGCAAAAGAAGCGTAGTAATTATCTACATAAGAACCGTTAACTACTTTATGCGTCGTTCCTGTTTTTCCTGCAATTTGATATTGATTTGTTCTAATGTCTCTAGCTGTGCCCCTTCGTGCTACACCTTTCAATAAATCTTGGATAATGCCGAGCGTACGATCCGAACAAATCTTCTCGTTGAGCACTTCTGCTTTGTAAGACTCTATGGTCCTGTTTCCTCTAGTAATCTGTTTTACTATTATAGGAGAAATCAATTTTCCGTTGTTGGCTACTGCATTGTAAAAAGTAAGCAATTGCAAAGGCGAGACTTTAATTTCGTAACCAATTGAGATCCAAGGCAAAGAACAACCACTCCAGTTAGCATCGCCTGGCTTGTTAAAAAATGGCTTGCCCTCGCCCATCATTTGGAAACCCAAAGGTTCACTAAGGCCAAATTGTTTAAAGTAACCCAAAAAGCGCTCTGGTTTTTCCATAAAGTGCAGGAACACCAATCTAGAAGTACCGATATTAGAAGACTTCTCAAAAACTGATCGTATAGGAATTTTTCCATAGCCGTAATACACGGGATCCTTCATCACGCAGTCCTCGTAAAACTCAAACTTGCCATCGTGGGCATTTACTGTGTCGTCAATAGAAATGTTGGTTTCTTCTAAAAGTGCCATAAAAGAGGCCAACTTAAAAGTAGAACCTGGTTCTGTAGTACCTTGAGCACCTATTGCATAATTGTAATCTTCTACGTATTGACCGTTATCTGTGCGGCTCAAATTAACCATTGCTTTGATCTCGCCTGTCTCCACTTCCATGACAATGGCCACACCGTAGTTTGCCCTGTGCCTGCGCACATGTTTATTTAAAACATTTGTGACAATTTCTTGATAGTGGATGTCTATGGTAGTTTGTACATCCAAACCGCTTTCCGTTTTTACTTCAAGGTCATTGTCTACGGGTTTCCAGTCACCGCCGGGGATGCGTTGATAAAGCGCCTCGCCACTCACACCTGCCAATTTAGGATGGAAACTACGCTCTAATCCCACGCCCTTTACCTCATTGAGCGAGTCGAAACGGGTAAAACCAATCATCCTTCTACCCAAAGAACCAAATGGTAAAAATCGTTTGTCCACCTTCTCAAAGAGTACGCCGCCCCTCCATCTGCCCTCTTTAAAAAGTGGCCAGTCTTCCATGGTTTTTTTATGATGGTATTTTACCAATTGCCTGCTAAGCAACTTGTATCTTCTGCCAGAGGCCCTGGCTTCCCTAATCTCCGCAGCATATTCTTCAGGGGTTTTGTCTTGGAAGTAATCTGATAGCAGGTAAGAAACCGTATCTAAGGTCTCGTTGAGCAATTCATCAGAAGGAATCGAGGGATCGATGGCCAATTGATAGAAAGGCAAAGAAACTGCCATGAGGCTGCCATCATCGCTTAGGATATTGCCCCTTGTTGCTTCAACTTTCATGAATTTTAGGCCGTACTCCTCAGAGGCCTTGCGCCATTTTTCGCCTTGCGCTACTTGCAAATCAAAAATTCTAACGACAATGCCTATCGCTAGGAACACAATGACCAAAAAACCCAGCCTTACCCTTACTAATATGGACCTTCTGACTCCCATCTTAAAAAATTGCTTCCTGCTTTAAAAAATGTTTCAGTTATTCAATTTATCATTTGTCTTTTTTGTGAAATTCGAGCCTAGTTACCGGCTCTCTGTTTTCTGTTAGCCCGATGCCCCTCACCTTGTTGGCTATCTCCTTGTATTTGCTCAAGTTGATGAACTCATACTTTCGAGAGCCATAATCCACTCTTAATTTGTTTACCTCCTTCTCCAGCACCGATACTTTTCTGCTTAGCCTGTCGGCATAATAGTTATTGCCAATATAAATGAGCCCTAAAAAGGTGAGGAAAAAGAAAAAAGGCACAAACTTGATGGCCGTTTGATCATCAAAGGTAAAATCGAATTTACCCGATACCTTGCCTAACATAGTAGGCTTCTTTTTCTCTTGCTTTACCTTAGCATAAGTGTTAAAAGCATTCATTTGTCTCTCACTTTTTGATTTTTAGAGCTATTGGTAGTTTTTTCCCTTAAAGGAGCCACTAGGGCTCCTCTTGGGAAAGATGGTCATCGTTGCTAAAGCTTATGTAGTTTAATTGCTAAACCTATATCTTCTGAGCGACGCATTTCTGAGCGACTCTCAGCTTGGCACTTCGGGCCCTGTTATTTCTTTTTATCTCTTCTTGAGAAGCCATTGTTGGCTTACTCTTTATAGGCCTCAATGGCCTGATTGGATTTCCGTAAAAGTCTTTTTCAGGCGTACCTTCAAAGTTTCCATGCTTCATGAAATGCTTTACCAGCCTGTCCTCTAATGAGTGATAAGAAATCACAACCAACCTACCTTCGGGCCTGAGTATTTCCGCTGCGTCTTTGAGCAAGTCCTTCAATGCATCCATCTCGTTGTTCACCTCTATTCTTATGGCCTGAAAAACTTGTGCCTCGTACTTGTACTCTTTTCCTCTTGGTGCAAACCTCTCCAAAACTCTCACCAACTCACCTGTGGTTTCAATAGCAGCCTGCGATCTTGCCGATACTATTCCGTTGGCCAGCGACCAGGCATTTCTCACCTCGCCATACTCTCTGAACATCTTTGTAAGCGCCTCTACCCCAAACTCGTTCACCACTTCTCTTGCTGTTTTGTCTCCTGCCTTATCCATCCGCATATCTAGCGGAGCATCAAAACGTATAGAGAAACCACGATTCCCTTCATCTATTTGATGCGAAGAGATGCCCAAATCTGCTAATATGCCATCTACTTGGGCGTGGCCATAAAGCTTGAGGTATTTTTTTAAGTACCTGAAATTCGTTTCAATAAGCTGCAGCCTAGCGTCTCCAAGCTGTTCGGCATTTTGTCTGGCATCAGGGTCTTGATCAAAAGCAATCAATTTCCCATCTTTCAGTTGCCTTAATATTTCTGCACTGTGCCCTCCCCCACCAAATGTTACATCTACGTAGACTCCTTCCGGCTTTATATCTAAACCTTCTATAGACTCCTCTAACATGACTGGCACATGATACATAAGCCTTTTTTATTCTTCTGTCACCACTTCTTGTTCTTCTTTTGCATCCTCCTCTTCCACCTCTTTACTCGACTTTACACTTGCCAACTCATCTATGCGGCGCCCCAAATATTCTTCTGCCAAATCAGAGATCGAACCAGATTCACCAGTCAAATAATCATCGTATACATCAGGATCCCAAATCTCTAAGCGCTCGCCCAAACCCACTATCAGCACATCTTTCTCAAGCTTGGCATATTTCTGTAGAGACCTCGGGATCAGGAAACGGCCCGACTTATCGAGTTCTATCTCTGTAAGCCCCCGCATAAACAAGCGCTGGAATTTCCTATCCTTTTCGGTAAACTCATTCAGACTGGTCACCTTGTCGAATATTTTTTCCCATTCGCTTTGAGGATAAACCGTAAGGCAAGATTCGAACCCTCTCTTGATTACGATGCGGTTCCCATCTTCCTCAGGCAGCGCAGACTTTACCTTAGAAGGGAGAACAATCCTCCCTTTGGTATCTAGTTTACACTCATATTCGCTTGAGAAATAGGACATCTATACTTCTTACCAATTTAAAAAACTACTATATATACAAATCTAACAGAATAAATCAATAAGTCAACCACTTTCTGCCACTTTTTACCACTTTTTACCCTTTTTATCTAAACATTTTGTAGGTGAGATTATTATAGGCGGGCTCTTATAAAATAATTTTATCGCTTAAATACTTAAAGTTAAAGTTAAGCAATATTACATAAATATCTATTAATCAGTTACTTATGTATTTACTATAAATTGAGGTTATTATTCTTAAGTAAAGATAAAAGATCAAAGGCAAAATTTTGGGGAAAAGTGGAAAATTGTGGATTTTTTTTAAAAGCGACCTCTAGAAGAGGGCTAAAACCACTGATATCTGCTACACTGATTTTAACTTGTGCCTAGAAGTGGAAAAAAATGCAAGTTTTTATTCAGATTTAGGCGCTTTGTGGTAAGAAGTGGTATTTTTTTTAAATTGGATTTCTTGAGTGTAGAATTTTCGGATTAATAGTACTTGAGAAGCCAAAAGGTATAGCTGACTTTTACGATACATGTTAAGGGTCAGAAGAAGTAGTCTTTTAGATGCCGAAGCGCACTCATAGCAGATGGGGGCGTTATGGGTTACACATTTCGCTTATGCAATCCCCTTTTTATCTGAATTACAAATTTGGAAGAGGATTGACGATGAATGAGGTGGTTAGATAAAAATCAAACTTGAGTTTAAGTAAGAAATGAGGATTTGTGCTTTCGAGAACTTTCTCAGCTGTTCAATTCGATGAACTTCTGTATATGAAAAGATTTACCCAATACCACAAGCATATCGCTACCTTCAATAATGGTATCTCTATTGATGGTTTGCACTAAATGCTCAACCATGGTCTTTTTATCTGCCGAGTATTCTTCATAAAGCCTTTTAATGGTAACCAACTGCAAGCTATAGCTCTCCCTTAGGTCTATGTCATCTAAGTTCTTCCCGATTATTTTGCGAGGCACTTGTATCTCTGCAATTTCAAAATCGTCTGGAAGCTGCAGAAAGGCTTTCATGGTTGGATTGATCAGCATCTCTGCGACCATAATGCCTACTTCGTCTTCAGGCGAAAGGATTTCTTGCACACCTAATTTTTCGAGAATGATCCTTTGCTGGGCAGTCATTGCGCGGGCCACGATGCGCTTTACGTTCAGTTCTAATAGCAAAACGGTGGTAAGCAAAAGTCCTTCAATATTTTCGCCTATGGCCACCAATACAGCGTCCATATCTTGCAGATTTTGCGAACCTAGCGCTTTTATATCGGTAGAGTCCAAAGAAACGGCGTATGTCACGTCATCTTTGATCATTTCTACTCGGTCCATATCTTTATCTATGGCCAATACTTCTGCTCCTTTTGAGGTTAACTGTTTGGCCACTCTGTAACCAAATTGCCCCATACCGATTACTGCAAATCTATCTTGCATGCTTTATCTTACATTTTATAAATGTGGTCATTACCTCTAGCGCCCTATCCATACTGTGATCATTACAAATAATCAGGTCCGCTTCTCTTTTGTGGCTAGCAATGAACTGTTCGTAGGCTGGCATCACGTGCTTTTCATACCTATATAAAACATCTTCCAAATCGTAGCCGCGTTCCACCTTATCACGTAAAATACGGCGCTTTATTTTTATGTGGTCTTTGGCATCCACAAATAATTTAAGGTCTATTTGTTGCGCCACTTCAGGATAGTGCAGCACAAATATGCCTTCTACAATAACAATAGGGCTCGGCCTGAAAATCAGGGTTTTAGGTATTATGTTAGGATTGTTGAAGGTATATTCCTTTACCCTGGCTTCTTTGCCACTTTTTAACCGTGCAATGTCCTGTGCAAACAACTCGTGGTCTATAGACTCGGGCAAATCAAAGTTTTCCACACCGTTTTCATCCACCGGCTGATCTTCGATTTTTCTATAATAATTATCTTGAGAGATAAGTGTTACTTTTTCTTGCCCGACCTTTTCTAGTATCCTGTCTAAAAAATAGGTCTTGCCTGATCCACTGCCCCCTGTTACACCAATCAAATAAGGGGATTCCACCGAAGGGTTTTCCATCAAATTAGTAATTTTATTTTTAAAGAGGACTAATTTAGGTAAAGATAAGCCGAATAGTTTAAAGAGTATTCAGCTGAATTTCACCGACCTTTCACATAACACCAAAACCATAAACTTACTGATGCGAAGATCACCATCAAAACACTATATTAAAAGTGCAAGCAAAGCCATAAGTCAAAAACATGGCCTAAAGCATTAGTATGCAGTAAAGCATTATTTTGCAAAGATAAGACTATAGCATTCCCAATTGGTAGGATGCTGAGGGAAAACCACAACTTTTCATTTTAGGCAGGTTTTTGTGAACATCGCTATTTAATCTTGTTCAAAGGGAACCACAAAATCTTGGAGGTACCTTTAAACTTAAAACACAAAATCTAATTCCTGCTTTTATACTAAAGTTACCTTTTTTAATAGAAGTGCTTGGCAATTGATCGCTATTTGTAAAAACAGGTAAAAGTTATCATTTTTGCGCTTCTTTACATTCTATTTCAGATGCAGCAAATTGAAGAACTCAAACCAAAGCTGGAGCAGTCAAAAAAAATAGCTATTGTACCACATAGGCGGCCTGATGCAGATGCACTTGGTTCTTGCTTGGCCATGCTTGGTTATTTAAAACAATACAGCCACGATGTAAAGGTAATCTCACCTGACGAATACCCAGACTTTCTGAAATGGATGCATGGCAATGAAGAAGTAGTCATACATGAATATGAGCAAAAGAAAAAAGCAGAGCTATTTATTGCAGAAGCCGATTTAATTTTTTGCTTAGATTTTTCCTCTTTAGACCGTACCGAAAGTTTGGAAAAGCACGTGCGCAATGCCAAGGCCACAAAGGTTTTAATTGACCACCACCCCGGTAAAGAAGACTTTGCCGATTATGAGCTTTATGAACCTAAGGCCTCTGCCACAGCCGAACTCATCTTCGATTTTCTAAACAAAATGCAAGATGTAGACAAGTTGACCATACCTATGGCAGAATGTATTTACGCAGGCATTATGACCGATACAGGCTCTTTTAAATATTCGAGCACCTCTAGCAAAGTGCACAGGATCATTGCAGACTTGATCGATATTGGCGTGAAGCCCGAAAAAATACACAGGCTTATTTACGATACCAATACAGAAAACCGCATAAAATTATTAGGCTTTGCGCTAGACCAAAGGCTTACCGTACTTAAAGAGTTCAACACGGCATACATGGCCATTTCAATGAGCGATTTAAAGAAGTTTCAATCTAAAAATGGCGATACCGAAGGTTTGGTAAACTATGCGCTCTCAATTGAAGGCATTAGACTAGCCGCGCTTTTTATTGATCGGGGCGACTCCATAAGCATGTCTTTTAGATCTGTTGGTGATTTTTCTGTAAGCGAATTTGCCAATACACATTTTAATGGTGGAGGGCACAAGAATGCCTCAGGCGGTAAAATGACAGAGCCCCTAGAAAAAGTAGTAGACTTTTTTGTAAGCCTTTTACCGTTTTACAAAGAAAAGTTATGTGATACCTGACTCCTATTTGCAGGCTAAGAAAAAAACACGGAACCACTTTCAAAAAAACTACTTTACATCTTACAGCCTCAAGACAACCCGACTAACATCTACAGCATTTTGATAAAATACCACGTATAGTCTCAAAACAATATCTAAAAAACTGAAATTCAACCGAAATGAAATTACTACCTTATCTATCGACAGCATTTATTTTCCTCACTTTGTTAAGTGGATGCGACAATGATGAACCGGAACCCGTAAACGATGACGCGGTGATTCAACAACACTTGGCCGCCAACAACTTAACTGCAACCAAGTCTGATGATTGGGAAGTGTACTATATTGAATTGGAGCCCGGTACAGGAGAGCCTGTAGAGTTAAACAGTGTTGTAGAAATAGAATACGAAAACGCTTTATTAGACGGGCAAGTTATTTCATCTGACACCAACTATGTTTTTGTACCAGAAGCCTACAGTTTTATGGAAGGCGTTGCCAGAGGTGCCCTAACCATGTCTGAAGGAGGCAAGAGCTTGATTTTTATTCCCTCTGTGTATGCCTACGGTCCTTATACCAGAGCATTAAATGGCGTTACCGTACCACCCAACGCAGTAATACAATCTACCATAACTGTTAAAGATGTAAGAACAAGGGGCGAGCAAAAGTTTATGGAAATAGACGCCATAGAAGACTACCTTACCGAAGAGGGCTACACAGAATATTTTGAGGAAATGGACGGTCTTTTTAAGCAGGTTTTAACAGAGGGCCAAGGCACCGCTACCCCTGTTGAAGGCAGTAGAATAGTAATAAACTATGAAGGTTCTTTTCTAGATGGAACCGTTTTCGATAGTGGCAATAGTGCACAATTTAATCTAACATCATCAGAATTGATAGCGGGTTTTTACGAGGGCGCGCTCACCATGAAACGTGACGAGGAAACCATTTTTGTGATGACTTCTGACCTCGGCTATAGAGATGTAGGTACAGGTGCTATAGCTCCCTTCACTCCCCTCGTTTTTAAAATAAAGATGTTGGAGTTTTAAATTACCCTGATACTTGTTAGCAAAGTGTTTGGCATTAGGGTAAATAATCATATAAGAGCATTAAAACATATGAAATTAAGATATTCAATAAGATACTTTTTGTTATTTGTTTCAGTGGTGAGTTTGATATTTTTCAGTGCTTGCGACGAATCTGACACTGTTACTTTAGAAGAGCAAAGAGAGCGGGATGATATTATCATCAGAGATTTTTTGGAGAACAACAACATTACAAATTACCAAAGAACCAGCAGTGGACTTTACCACATACCCATTACTTTGGGCAATGGCGAATCGCCGGGCATTGCAGATTCCGTTTTGGTAGAATACACCGGCCGATTTTTAAACGGCAAAAGATTCGATAGCAGCAGATTCACAGAAGAACCTTTTACCTTTATAGTAGGTACAGGCAATGTAATTTCGGGTTGGGAAGAAGGCATACAATTGATGAGACCTGGAGGTACTTCTAGGTTTATTATACCTTCTCATTTGGCTTATGGCTCTAGTGGCAGAGGTAGTATTCCGGGCGATACTGTTTTAGAATTCGATATTGAGCTTATTTCTTTCGAACCCTCTGAACTGAGCTCGGGTAATTAAGTGATGCTCTTATTTGGAAACCCTGCCAAGGGTTAATAAACCCTTGGCAGGGATAAAGATATATTTATTCTGTAAACATACTTAATATGCCACTCCCTAAATTATGCTTTGCCACTAATAATGAACACAAGCTTAAAGAAGTAAGCGCCATGCTTAGGAGTAAGTTTGAGGTGGTTGGACTCAAAGACATAGGCTGTACAGAAGATATACCCGAAACCCAAGCCACTATTGAAGGCAACTCTGCCCAAAAGGCTAGGTACGTAAAAGCGCATTATGGCATCGATTGCTTTGCCGATGATACAGGTTTAGAAGTAATTGCCCTCAATAATGAACCGGGTGTATTTTCAGCCAGATATGCCGGGCCACAGAGAAACAGCGAAGATAACATTCAACTCTTGCTTAAAAACCTAGCCGATAAAGCTGATAGAAGCGCCCGCTTTAAAACAGTTTTTACCCTTATCCTAAGTGGAGAAGAACATACATTTACGGGTATTGTAAATGGGGAAATCATAAAAGAAAAGCGGGGTGAAAGTGGCTTTGGCTATGACCCTATTTTTGTGCCTGAGGATTATGAGAAAACCTTTGCCGAAATGAGCGCAGAAGAGAAAAACGAAATAAGCCACCGCGGTTTGGCAGTGGCTCAATTAGTTGATTTTTTAGAGAGATTGGATTGATTTTTTACACAACTCTCCGAATAATTCGGGGGCTATTTTAATAGGTTTACTTTAAAGCAAAACTCTAATCACCAACAGCTAAATACTACCTTACCTCACTCACCTTTAAGGTGTTTTCTTCGTATTTAGATGGGCACTTCATCAAGATTTCAGAAGCTACGAACTGCCCTTTTATTACTCGGCCGATCACCACCACTTTTTCAGACTTTTCGAAATCTGTCATAGAAGCAGGGGGTTGATAACACACTACTTCGTGGGCTTCTTTGTTGTCATCTACTAAAGTAAAGGCCAAAAAGTTGGGATCTAAGCCGGGATTGTACTTTACGCCCACCACATTATTAGAACCATCTTTCTGTAATTCGCCGATTACATGCACTTTGTTCTCATTGCCGTTCTCTGCTAAGGCAAAGGCTTCGCTAAAGGTTACGTAAGTACTGGCATCGCCCGCTGTCGATACAATGATACCTATGGCCATGGCCACTACTACGATACCGAAAATGTGTGTTTTTTTCATTAGATATTAAAAATTATGAGGAAACCGATGATTTTTGTTCTTCTTCAAACTTTTCTTCTAGCTTACCGATTTTTTTATCGATCAATATTAAATAAACAAGTATGCCCGCAAAAAGTGCGATAATGGTAGCCACAACTATGTAGATTTTACCATTGCTGCGCATGGCATCGGCCATGGCCACTTCTTGGTTCTCGTAATCGGTACTTGTAATTTTTTGTTTTTCTTGGGCGTAATTGTCTGGCGCGCTCATAAGTGCCAAGCCCAGTGCCAGTAATGTTATTTTTAAAAATTTATACATTTTAAGTAGTTGTTAGAAGTTAGATTTTGGTTATTAGAAAAATGTCACACTGTTTTAACTAAAACATCAACTCGTTGCCAACATCTGCTCGGTTTTAACAGCATGCAATTTACGCCATCTGGTCTTTACATCTACCACCCAAACTCCGAGTAGCGTCCAAGCGATTACAGATGGATAGAAAACCAAACGAAGTTTAGAATCTAAATCGTAGGCATTAAAACCCGGGTTGCCGCCATTGCCTGGATGCAAAGAATCTGTTAAGCGAGGCAAAATAAAAATGAGTGGAATAAAAGCTGCAAAAGCAAAAATATTAAAAATAGCGCTGATGCGGTTGCGCTGTTGCTCATCTTCAAAAACGCCTCTTAGTATGGCATAGGCAAAATAAATGAGCAAGCCTACTGCTGCTGCATTTTGCTTGGGATCACCACTCCAATAAGCCCCCCAAGTAAATTTGGCCCAAATCATGCCCGACACCATACCCAATATGCCAAAGAGAATGCCCGCATTGGCAAACTCTACGGCGTAATCGTCATTTTTTGTAAGCGGATTTTTAAGGTACTTAATAGAGTACACCGCAGAAGTGGCCAACATGATCACCATACCAAACCACATAGGCACATGAAAATACAAGTTGCGAATGGTCTCATTCAAGATAACCAATCTAGGCACGTCTAATAACAACCCACCTACTAGCGTATACAGCATCAAAAGTACGGTGAGCGCTTTCCACCAAAGTCCTTTAATTTTCATATTATCATATAATTTATTTACTCAGAAGGCATTTCAAGTTCATCTGCTGGTATTAATACCACCTTACCATCTTTTGAGACTACGAGCGGTGTATTGTTCTTTTTCTTAAAAGCTATCAATTTTATATATGATCTTTTTAATCCATCCGATACCTTTTCAGCCAACTCACTCAATGAGTTTTCATCATTTTTTTCTTTCATTAATACACTTTTTTAAATTATCTTGTTTACATCACTTACCAAATACAAGCGCCTAAAATAACTTTACTTAGCCCACGAATTAATTCGTGGGCTAAGTAAAGTTTTTGTTTGCAACCATCAACTCCGCCAAAGATACGGAAACAACATGACTGATACCGCCAAAACAATGGCGATAATGGCTGTAATGGTGATTATTTCGTCTGTACTGGCCGATCTTGCCAAACCGTCCATGGCATTTTTGGAGACTTTGATCAGCATTAAAAGCAAAGGTAAAACCACGGGTAACCCCATTACCGCCATAAGTGAACCGCTGTTGTTGGCTTTAGCAGCGATGCCTGAAATCATAGTAAGCGTAGACGAAAAACCCAAGCCACCCAAAAACAAGTTGAGTAAAAAAAGGGGTTGATCTTGTACTGGGTTGCCCAAAACCAAAGAAAACACCAACAAACCTGTAAAAGCCACTATGGCCAAAAAAAAGGTATTGTACAAAATTTTTGAAATGATGATGGCCTCTGCACTTGCCAGTTGGTAATAAAATAAAAACCGCCCCTCCCGTTCTTGCTGAAAACTTTTGGACACACCGTTGATGGCCGCAAAGAGCAAGATTATCCAAAATAAGGCATTCCAAGTAATGGCATCGGGCAGGCGCAAGTTAAAGCTTAAATAGCAGACAAACACCGTAGCTGCCATGTACACCAATATGCTGTTAAAGGCATATTTCTGCTTCCACTCAAGCATGAGTTCTTTTATAAAAAGGGCTTTCACCTCCGCCAATAGTCCAGTTTTCATAGGGGTAAAATTAGGGCTGGGAGGTTGTTTTAGCAAGGGGTGAAAAAAGGGAAGCTAAAAGATGAAGAAATTTTATGAAAGACTTGATATAGGTAAAAAGAAATGGTTTATTTACTAATAAATAGGTAATATTCATTTCTATTTCAATTTATCTCTGTGGATAAGACAATGAAAATATCCATTTCGGTAATGCTACTGGTTTTAGGTGTTGAAATGGCTTATACCCAACCAAACACCCGTCTTTACCTAAACCCCAGCCTTGGGGTACAATGGGGGCTTTCCCAATTTGAAGACAGGGAAAACACTCCTGAATATGTTAAAAGTGCCAACTTGGTTTCTGGAGCTAGATATGGTATTGGATTAATGGTAGACTTTAAAGAAAAATGGGGTTTGGAGGTGGGTTATGGTGGCGCTGATTTTGGCTTGGGGGTAAAGTACGCCAGCAAAACCGACTCTGTAGAAAGTGAGGTAAGTGGCAGAAAAATAAGATATACCACCGTACACAGGGCTTACTTGCAAGTATTTTCTCCTGGCAAATTGGTTTTTATCAGAAAAAGGCGGGGCGCTTACTTGAGAAGGTATGCCAAAGAGAAAAAAGAATACGATTTTCTATCTGTGTTTAATATTGGCCTTTTAGGCGGTATTTCTTATGAATTTGTGTCTCGTTTCTCCAATACCAATGTGTCTGAAAATGCTTCTGAGATAAATACCTACGATGACATCGAGCTATCAGAAACCGCTATACAAACACCTGAACAAAACGGACTTGGTATATATTTAGGTATTTACACGCAATTCTTAAACAAAGGTGAAAAGCGTTTGCAATTGGGTCTTATCTATCAAAAAGGCTTGCAAAAAAGAATCATCACCAATTGGTCAACCAGTATAAATGGCGTAAACCAGCCAGATTTCCAAACTTTTACAAGGGGAAGTTACTTGGCGCTCTATGCTTCTTATCCTATTAAATTGTTGACATTCGGGGAGAAAAAGTCTAAAAAGTTATAACCTTTTATGGTTTCCAAATCAAACACACCTGCGATGCATGAGTAAAGAGCACGGCATTTTAAATGAGTGTGAAGTGAGTTGTGCTTTTTAAATGCGCCGGAGGCGCCCTGGCGTGCACTGCGCTTTTCATTACATCCGAATTACAAGTTAGAACGATAGGGAATTAAGTACTACTGCCTCCAAGAATCATTTCACTTCAAAACACAAAAACCTTTTTAGGTTTTTCCGACCACTTGTTTTTTATATCTTCGATGCTTAAAGCAAGCAAACATGAAAACCATACAACTCAGCGTACAAATACCTCAAAAGCAATTTGTGCTTTTCTCTTATTATCAATTTTACACCAAGCCACTTATCTTGTTGGCGCATATCATTATTACCGTTACATTGCTTGCCAACATTTACTTATACCTACAAGGCGAACCCCAACCTAATTTTGCTAGAAACACCTTTTTAGTTGTGGCCGTTACCGCCATCCTGCTGCCTTATTCACTGTACAGTCAGTTTGTTAGAAAGTATAAAAAGAACCCTTTGCTCTATGGCAATACCAATTATGAGTTTTCCACTTCTAAGGTAAAAATGAAAAATAGCCAAAGTGGCGAAAACAGCATGGGATGGGAGAAGTTACATAAGATAAAGGAGTACAAAAGTTGGTTTTTACTCTATATAGATAAATATACAGCTGCTTATGTTCCGAAAAATAGTTTTCAATCTGAGCAACAAATAGAGCAACTCAAGCAATTGATCAACAATAAGAAGAACCTCAAAAAATCACTGAAACCATGACAAAAACCGCATTGATTACAGGCGCCACCTCAGGCATAGGCAAAGCTACCGCAGAAGTATTTGCCGAAAATGGCATTGACCTCATAATCTGTGGCAGACGCAATGACCGCCTACAACAACTCTCAGAAAACTTGGGCAAAAAGGTAAAAGTGCACAGTTGTGTGTTTGATGTGCGCGACAAGAAAGCAGTAAAAGCAGCCATAGGCAATTTACCCGATGCTTTTAGGCAGATAGATATTTTGGTAAATAATGCTGGCAATGCCCACGGCCTCGCTCCTATAGACCAAGGCAGCGAAGACGATTGGGACGCCATGATAGACATTAATGTAAAAGGCCTCTTGTATGTTTCTAAGGCAGTGATTCCCAGCATGGTAGATAGAAAAGCCGGGCATATTATCAATATAGGTTCTGTGGCAGGTAAAGAGGTTTACCCCAATGGCAATGTGTATTGCGCTTCTAAATATGCGGTAGATGCCATTAACCAAGGCATGCGCATAGACCTCAACGAACATGGCATAAAAGTAGGTGCTATTAACCCTGGTTTGGTAGAGACAGAGTTCTCTATGGTGCGCTTTAAAGGCGATGAAGAACGCTCCGCCAAAGTGTATGAAGGCATGGATGCCTTAACGGGCAGAGATGTAGCCGAAACCATTCTTTTTATGGTTACTCGCCCACCTCATGTAAACATTGCAGACCTACTCATTTTCCCAACGGCGCAGGCATCTTCTACTAAGGTGAAGCGGGATTAGAAGGTTTTGCAGAACTTTCTAACCACAAGTATTTAGGATATGTGTATGATAAAGATGACAATTCAAACGCCAAATTCTTGCATCCGTATCACAAAACCAGATGATAGAAGTTTCACTATTTGAATTGCACCTCATAAATCTGAATTAGATAATTATTTATCATAGTGTACCAAGCATTTTCTCCCATTTCTTGGCTGTCTGCATAGTTAATACGCAAATTAGTAGTCGTATTTTCGGCCTCTGTCCAGTTTAAGCCTCCGTTGTTGGTAGAGGCAAACACATCGTTTACTTGATAAACATCGGTAGTGTTACATACACTTTTATTCAATAGTGCCAAGCCTTTTGCTGGGCTTTCAAAACCTATAATTCTTGCGCTTTGGGTATAAATTGTTTCCCAAGTATCTCCTCCATCTATAGATTTAATTACCTCATCAGAAAGTGCCACCACTAAGTTATTTTCATCAATTACAGCCACATCCCAAATGCTTGTGTTACCGATTTCTAATGTTTTCAGCAATTCGCCTTCGGTATTGATTATTACCAAATCCCCGTCTTTGGTAGGAATGTACAGTTGGTCATCAATTAGCTCAAAGCTAAATGTAATTGATTCAAAGCCCAGTTCAGGTGCGGCAAAAAGTGTATCCCAAGTAGTGCCATTGTTTATCGATTTAACTAAAACCGATGGCTGGTCTATTTGGAAAAGGTTAGCGTATAAGTTGCCGTTTTCATCAAATTGAGGATGGTATAAAACCCCATTTAAGTTGGGTATTTCGATTTCTTCCCAGTCCTGCCCCCCATTTTCGGTTTTTAGC
>CAKZMZ010000020.1 GCA_937129345.1 uncultured Thalassovita sp.
AAAAAAATAGCTATAGACCCTGGTTCAATAATAAAAAGAGCAAGGAAAATAGATATATTAAAAGTTGATTTCTCATAATTAGTTCTGTTTGTTTGAGGTGGAATAAAACTGGAGACTTACAGAATTTACACAATGTCTCGTGTTCTTGTTAGTAAAGCCTTCATTTTTAAAAACATGACCCAAATGCCCTTTGCAATTAGAGCAGATGATTTCAGTTCTGTAGCCATCTGAATCAGGTCTTTCGGTTACAGCTCCTTTGATCATATCATCAAAAGAAGGCCAACCAGAACGCGAATCAAATTTATCTTCAGATTTAAAAAGTGGCTGGTTGCATTGTTTACATAGGTAAATACCTTCTTTCTTTAAATCGTGGTATGCTCCAGTAAATGCCCTTTCAGTACCTTGCTCTAGCATCACATATTTTTCTTTAGAGTTAAGTTGGTTGTACTCAGACTTTTTCTTGGCAACCTCAGGCATTTCACCTTTCAATACGGATGTTTCTTTCATGGATTTTTGGCTGTAGCCACAAGACTGAATGGCCAAAAAAGCAATAAATAGCGATAAGGATTTTAATAGTTTCATATTAATACAATTGTTTTTCAATGTTAACTACTGTATTATGAGGTTGTTTGTAAGCTTTTGTTTGGGAGGTATTATTTGAGTACCCGCATTGCTTGATCTCTATAAAAATAGAGCAATATTACAGCACCCAAAAAATGCAATAATTGCCATGCCGAACAACAAGCCTTTATTGTCTTGTACTTGCATACCCAAAACAAAAAATATGGGATAAAACAGCCCTAATAATGCTCAATGAAAATAGAGCTCCGAGAAATACCATTTCAGGCATTAACAAAAATATACCTGCTGTAAGTTCTATTATGCCCCTTACAATTCTGCCGTAAAGTTCTAACCCAAGTTGAAAAAAAATAGTAGATACTTTTAGGAGTTTCAGTACATTTAAAGAAAAATGTCTGCAGTAAAATGACCAAGACAATGGCCCTTAGCAAAAAGTTTATGGCAGTTCATCCTAATAACACCACAAAACTAATCCTTCTAACTTAGCCTTAATGTCAGCCACATGACACATAGTGTTGCTTTGAGTGTTAAAAACTCATAAAAAAGGATGATGCCATTTTGCACCATCCTTTAGAGTTAGCGTTAAATCGAAATTGTATTTCTTTATTCTTTCTTGGCCATTTCTTTGGTCCTATGTATACAAGGGTACAATTCCCCTATTAATGATTCTTTGTTCTCTTGTACATTCATTAGTCTATAACCTGCCGCTTTAATTACTTGCCAAACATCAGAAGCAGAATTTTCCCTTTCTCTGAACTGTACATGCAATTTGTGTTTATCGACATCTATATTTAATTCAGTAATACCTGGTTTTGAAACTATCCTTGCCGTCAATCGCTCTTGGCATAAAGAACAGAAATGACTATCCAAAAGCGCTTCTTTTTTTTGGTTGTGCTCGGCTAAGGCTAAGTTTTCTTGTGCTGAAACCGATAATGTTGAAGCCAATGTTACGATTGCGATAATAATAATTTCTTTGAAGCTTTTCATGTCTGTCTGTTTGTTTGCTATTATAACTGCAAAAAACAGACATACGTGATTTTTTGCTCTCACATTTAAATTTTATTCACAATATCTAATAATTTGGCTAATAAATGCAGGTCCATTTTTTTACTTTTTCTAAGAAATAATAGTACGAAACTGTTTTAAATACCAGAATTTAGTTTTAATTAAGCAAAGCTTAAAGCAATAGCTAAATATGACCGCTTTATTGAAGCATGGATTTTATTTGCCTAAAAGCATGTAATAAATCGAGCAATTATTAAAAAAAACGTAATAAAAAATTCAGTTGGGGAAAACAACTTTAATCGACGAACCCTAGGGCTATAAGAAAATCAAGCACATCAACTACACATTATTATTTAAAAGCAAAAAAGGCATAAGGTTTTAAAGCCCTATGCCCTATCATCTGATGACAATATGTCGATTATCTTCTCTTAGAAAAAGTTCTTTTCCTTTTTTTACCTTTATCTCTTTTCCTATCTCCTCTTCCACTTCCTCTGCTAGAACTATCTTTAGCATTTGCAGGCTCAACGTTTATAGGAATCCCCTGAAAAGAAGAACCTGAAAAAGCTTTAGGTATGTCCTCTTTAAAGTCGCTGTCCACCTCAAAAAAGGAGAAGTTGTTCATAATATCTATTCCTCCCACATCTATTTTTTCTGAGCGAAACTGCTTATTGAGCAAGCCAATCAGTTTTGATGGGTTCAATCCATTTTTCTGACCTACATTAATAAAAAAGCGACTAAAGTTATTTGAGTCTCTTCTCCTACCACCACCACCGCGTTCACTGCGGCCTGATTTATCCCTTCTGCCTTTTTCTTTGCCTGTAATATTTAAATCTGGCGCATCTTTATAGTAGGCCAAAAACCTGTTGAACTCTAGCGACACAAACTTTTTTATGAGTTCGTCTTTGTCCATCCACTCTAACTTTTTGTAGATAACAGGCATAAACTTTTCCATCTCTTCACCTTTAACATCTACATTTTCCATTTTGTCTACCATATTAAAGAGCTGTTTTTCGCAAATCTCTCTACCATTGGGCACCATCTCACGTTCAAACTTAAAATTGCCCTTCTTCTCGATGAGCCTAAGTTTATTAACTTCTCTGCTATGTACAATAGTGACTGCAATCCCATTTTTCCCGGCCCTTCCTGTTCTGCCACTTCGGTGCACATACACTTCGGGCTCATCTGGTAAATTGTAATTGATCACATGGGTTAGGTCATCAACGTCCAAACCACGGGCGGCAACATCAGTAGCTACTAACAACTGTATGTTTCTAATACGAAAGCGGTTCATTACGTAGTCTCTTTGTACTTGAGAAAGATCTCCATGCAGTGCATCGGCACTGTAGCCGTCGTGCATCAACTTCTCACTTACTTCTTTACACTCCCTTCTTGTACGGCAAAATACAATACCGTAAATATCGGGGGTCATATCTGCAATGCGTTTGAGCGCCAAATAACGATCTCTAGCCTGCACCATATAATAAGTGTGCTTTACATTCTCAGCAGTGGTATTTTTCCTGCTTACAGAAATCTCTATCGAATCGTGCATGTATTCATTTGCGATACGAGAAATTTCAGGAGGCATAGTAGCCGAGAAAAGCAAGGTCTGCTTATCTTCAGGTGTCCCACTTAATATAGTGTCTAAGTCTTCTTTAAAACCCATGTTGAGCATCTCGTCGGCTTCATCTAGTACTAGCCAAGAGATATCTTGGAGCCTAAGCGCTTTGCGTTTCATTAAATCGATGACCCTGCCCGGTGTTCCTACAACAAGTTGTACACCTTGTTTTAAGGCCTTGATTTGAGGTGTGATACTCGCACCACCATACACCGGAAGCACAGAAACTCTTTTGGTATACTTGGAAAAGCTTTCTATATCTTTAGAAATTTGGATACAAAGCTCTCTGGTCGGGCATAAAACTAAGGACTGAACACCTTTTCGGTCAGGGTCTGCCATTTGTACCAAAGGTAAACCAAAAGCAGCGGTTTTTCCTGTACCCGTTTGTGCTAGGGCTACTAAATCTTGCTTATTACCTGAAATTAAATGTGGCAGCGTTTGTGCCTGTATAGGCGTTGGTTCTTCAAAACCAATCTCCCCAAGCGCCTTGAGGATTTCCGGCGAGAGGCCGGAGTTTTCAAATGTGATATCCATAATATGTTATAAGTTACTCGCCCTCCACCATCTAATTAACCCAGTTTACGAACAAATTATGGCATCAGGCATAAAAGCTTGCAAAGAACGGCTATTTAATTGAGAATGCAATAATTGTTGGTGTTTATTTTAAAATAAATAAAGCTCCCTACAAAAAGTAAAGTAGTTTTGTCACTTGCAATGGATGTACATTGCTGATTTTAATATTTAATCGATTTCAAAACTGAATCCTATACATCACATCTGGAAAAAAACCATTTTGGTAAACTTTATCTATTTGGTCGGTTACTTGGTTGTAGCGCTCTACAAAAACATTTCTTCTATCCGTAACGTTTTGGAAGTCTATAAAAAATTGATGCGAGATTTGCTTGGTTTTGCTGTTCATCCTAAAACCAAATTTTACATCCCATCTAAAATAAGGGTCGTATTGCTTACTAAAGGCCGCTTCCTCTACAAAAACGGTTCTTCCTCCATTTTCTCTTGTCGCTTCTAAATCAATTGGTGTGTAGTAACGCCCACCCGAAGTGGCCACTTTGGTATCAAAAGTAAGGGCATTTCTTCCGCTCTTGCCAACTTTCCACTCTTTACCAAACAAAAAGTTCAAAACGTACTGATTGTTAAAAGCCGTATTTCTTTCAACACCATCGCTGCCTTTATATTTTGAATCGAACAAAGAGGCCGTTAATAAAGTATAGTAGCCTTTGCTAAAGAATTTTTCTAGGGTCATTTCTAAACCGTAATTATAGCCTGTACCCTCGTTAACTAAACCACCTTTCTCAGAGAATTGAAAGTCTGCGCCTTCATTTACTACTGCATAACTACTTGGTGTACTTTCTACGGGTACATTGTTCAATGCTTGGTAGTATACCTCGGTTTTCAATCTCCAATCACTACCTAACCTTCTATCGTACCCTGCTACAAAATGGTGGCTGCGGATAAAGTCCAAATCTTCATTTACTGCCATCATATTGCCATTGTTATCGGCTTCTCTAAAAAGCAGAATGGGTAAAGGTGCCATTTGCGAGTGGTAACCATAAGCCAAACTAAATCTTTGGTTGGGTCTAAATTGATAGCTTAAAGCAGCGCGAGGTTCTAATGCGAAACTATTGTTCAATTCTAGATATTGGCTGTGCAGTCCGGCTGTTAAACTCAACTCATCTGTAAATTTATATTCGCCCTGAGCAAATGTCTGGATCAATGGAAAGCTCCCATTAAAATCTCTGCTCCTTACAAAAAAATCAGGGATGCCATCATTGTTGCTATCGGGAATATCTACTCTATTCTCCCTATCTTCTACAAAAGAACTCAAACTAAATAGTTCCATCACTGCCCCTGCTCTTAGATTAAATCTTGCGCTGTATTTTTTATTGAGTGTGGTAGAAAGGTTGAATCGATTTTGGGCGTCGTCGAGGTTTACATCTCTGTAACTCAAAACGGTTTCTCCTAAATCATTGCGAACCAAAGCATCTTGGTTGTAGGTATTGCTATTGGTAGAAAAACCTGCTACACTTTGCAGATAGGTGTTTTTGTTTAATCTCAAAGTATGCTTAAGACCAAAAAGCGCTAGCTGGTTTTCCACAAAAGCGTCTTGGTTGGGATTGGCAAAAAGGTCGGTTTCATCAATTTCATCGCCGAAAAAATCGATACTGCTCAAGCCGCCCATACCAAACAATTCAAACCTACCAAGCTTGGTTTCGCCAAAGTTGGCTTTAAAAGAGAAGTCTTGATAAATTGGGATGGCAGATGTACCCGTTGCCGCTAAATTGGCTATGCCATAACGGTAAGAGGCTACAAAAGAAGCATCCCGCTTTTTACTGAGTGGCCCTTCTGCCATAAATTCTAATCCACTAAAAGCACTCACCTGCCCGGTAAACTCAAATTTTTCTGTATTGCCATTTCTAAAATTGATATCGAAAACGCCGGAGAGTGCATTGCCATATTCAGCAGGAAAGGCACCTGTCAAAAAATCGGAAGACCTCAATAAATTAGTATTAAGTGCACTTACTGGACCGCCTGTTGCCCCCAAAGTAGCGAAGTGATTTGGGTTCGCCACAGGAATGCCTTCAATTCTCCAAAGTAGTCCTGTTGGCGAATTACCTCTTACTACAATGTCGTTTCTAGAATCATCGGCGGTGCTTACACCAGCAAAATTACTAGCCAACCGAGCTACGTCGTTCCTGCCTCCCGAATAGCGGGTCACTTCTTCTAGGCTAAAGGTACGGGCGCTTACTTTGGCCATTTCGTTGTTGGGTAGGTCTTTGTCTGACCCCGTGGTTACAACAATCTCATCTAATTGCTCTACCGATTCTTCTAAAGTAAGGTTGAGCACCACTTCTTTACCTGCGGTTACCAATACATTGGGAATGGTCTGTGTCTTGTACCCAACATATTGCACAAGTAAAGTTTGCCTACCTGCAGGCACGCCTTCAATCTTAAATTTACCGTCGAGGTCGGTAGAACTCCCTTTAATAGGTTCGGAGCCTACCAAAATTATTGTGGCGCCCACCAAAGGGTAATCTGCCTGAGCATCTTTTAATGTACCGCGTATGGTCTGGGTTTGGGCATACACCATAGTGCTCATCAAACTTACAAAAAGAATAGTGGTTAAATTTTTCATCTTAAATGTATTTTGTATAAAAGGGTTTCAAATCTTAGGGCAAATGCCATTTCAACATTTGCCCTGCAATGGAGCTAAACTAGTTGGGGAAACCGGCCTGCTAAATAGCAAGGTCGGTCAAGTGTATAA
Source organism: uncultured Thalassovita sp. (assembly GCA_937129345.1). Lineage (GTDB taxonomy): Bacteria > Bacteroidota > Bacteroidia > Cytophagales > Flammeovirgaceae > Chondrinema. Next base: position 6,480 of record CAKZMZ010000020.1, read on the forward strand.
TGAGCTCAATAAAATGGAGAATTAGCAACATCAAACAGAAAAAACTGGATTTTTATAGAAATAAGATGCCCAATTTCGATTCATATATCAATTTTTCCTTTCTATCCAGTCATTTATCATTTTCATGTTTGAGGGGTTTTTATTTTGATGACTAGCCAGCTTATTCGTATATTCAAAAACTACTCAAATCAATTCTGATGGGAAAAATCAAAAAATACATCACAGAGAGAAACATCAGATACATAGGTATTGTATTCATTTCCTTTTTGCTTCCCAACATTACCGATCTAGAATGTGAAAACATGGAAGCCAAATACCTCATCTCTTTGCTCTTTACCTTTACTTATTGGCAAGGCGATTATATGATCTTGATGTTTTTTAGAAAAAGGCATCCTGCCATTGAGCAAACCAATTACAGAGTAATCTTTACAGCTATATCAATTTTAGTTTTCACCATTTTTGCCCAAGCAACCATTAAATTGGTTATTGGCAACCTTTTAGAAATAATGGGACCGCTCACTTGGGAAGATTTCTACCAAGGTTTTTACGTGAGCTTTATTACCACCATTATTATATGTCTTATTTATGAGACCACCTACTTTTTTAGTCAGTGGAAAAAGGAGGTATTGAACGCCGAAAAGCTAAAATCTCAACAATTGAAAATGGAGCTTTCGGTGCTTAAAAACCAAATAAGCCCACATTTTTTATTCAATAGTTTAAATACGCTTATTACACTTATTGAAGAAAACCCAAAGATTGCCACTGAATTTACAGAAAGCCTTTCTGAGGTGTATAGATACATATTACAGAACAAAGAAAAGGAATTGGTCAAGCTATCTACCGAATTGCATTTTGTGGAGTCTTATCTCTTTTTACTGAAAATGCGCTTTGGCAATAATCTTAATTTTGAAAAAAACATTAGCGAAGATTTACTAGAACAGTATATACCTCCACTTACTTTGCAAATGTTAGTAGAGAATGCCATTAAGCACAATATTGTTTCAATCTCCAAACCACTTACCATACAGATCTATTCGCATAAAAAAGATACGATTATCGTGCAGAATACTTTGCAAAAAAAGAACTTTGTAAAAGACTCAACCCAAAAAGGATTGGTGAATATACAAAAACGCTATCAGCTCTTGACCCGTGCCAAGGTAGATATTATTACCACCGCCAATTACTTTATGGTAGCCTTGCCATTGATCAAAGTTAGCGAAAACCAAATGCAGCCAGATCTATGAAAATACTGATTATTGAAGATGAAGCCCCTGCCTTTAGGCGTTTGCAACAATTGGTTCTTGAAGTAATTCCTGAGGCAGAAATCGTTGATGTAATCGATACGGTGCAAGACAGTGTAACTTGGTTCAAAACACAAGCAACACCTGAGTTGATTTTTATGGACATACAACTGGCCGATGGGCTCAGCTTTGAGATTTTTGAAGAAACCGAAGTAAACTGCCCCGTGATCTTTACCACCGCTTTTGATGAATATACACTCAAGGCATTTAAGGTAAATAGCATAGACTACTTGTTAAAGCCCGTAAAAAAAGAGGAGTTGGCCAATAGTCTGCAAAAATTGCAAAAGCTAAAATCTACCTTAAGCAACAGTAATGAAAGTGATCACAAGCCAGTCATAGCAGAGCTTTTACAAGCATTTAAGCAAAACAATAACCCGTACAAAAGCCGATTTTTGGTAAAATTGGGTGAGAGACTCATTTCTTTAAGCGAGGAAGAAATCGCCTACTTTTATGCAGAAGATGGCTGCGTACTCATCAAAACTAAAAATGAGCAAAAATTTACTATAGACCACACATTAGACGAATTAGAAAAAATCCTAGACCCCCATGTTTTTTTTCGACTAAACCGGCAGTTCATAGCCCGTTTTCAGGCTATTGAAGAAATACACAATTATTTTAAAGGCAAGCTAGCCGTAAGCCTCTCCCCCGCTTGGAAAGAGCACATTATTATTAGCCGCGAAAAAGCCCCAATTTTTAAGAATTGGTTAAATAGCTGAGAGTTGAATAAAACCACAAATCCTGACCTTAACTTATAAAAACTAACGCAAAGGTGAATGGCTCTAAACTTCAATCACTAAAACTTACTTAGCCACTTTCCATTCGAAATATTTTGTTGCCAATCCAATTCGCTGTATTTTGAGCAATTCATCAGGACCATCGAATCAATGCAATTTCATCGAACATTTACTTTTTTTCTATTATTGATCATCACAGCTTCCTGCCAAAATGGGCAGGACAAACAACTCCCCCCACCCAATATAGTATGGATTACAGCCGAAGATATCTCACCAATGCTCGGTTGTTACGGAGATGAATATGCCCGAACTCCCAATCTTGATCAATTGGCCAAAGAAGGTGCACGCTTTACCAATGCTTTTTCTAATGCGCCTGTTTGTTCTCCTGCCCGGGCCACTTTGGTAACCGGTGTGTACGCCACCACGCTAGGCTCACAACATTTGCGCTCAGAAATTGACAAACCTGACTTTATTGAAGGTTTTCCTAAATTTTTAAGAGAAGCTGGTTATTACTGCACCAATAATGATAAAGAAGATTACAACTTTGCTGACAGCACCATTTGGGATGAGTCCAGCAAAAAAGCCCATTGGAAAAACCGACCCGACGGCAAACCGTTTTTCAGCGTATTTAATTTGGGCATTACCCACCAATCACAAATCTTTGGCTCAGAAAAAGAGTATGTGAAGCGAATAGGCAATATCGAAAGAAGCAATCCGGATCAAGCACCCATACCACCCTACTTTTTTGATACACCCGAAATAAGAAAAGCCCTAGCTCGCTACTACGATAACATACACGTAAT
>CAKZMZ010000021.1 GCA_937129345.1 uncultured Thalassovita sp.
GGTCTGCTGATACGGGAATTGACAACGCTAAGGAAGAAATCAAAAAAGCGAACCATCCTAACATACGACTTTTTACTGTGGGGCATCGGGCTGCTAACTTTCCTCAATTAGATGTAATCGGGCATTGGGAAGAATGTACGCCTGAAACTATGCGTAAATTTTCGGCCATTGGCTATTTCTTTGGTAAAGCATTACAAGAAAAAATGGATGTACCTGTCGGAATCATCAATGCGAGTTGGGGCGGTACACCTGCCGAGATTTGGACGCCTGCCGAAGCTATTACCCAAGATAACTTTTTGGCCGAAGCTGCAAAAACGTTTACAGGCAATAAGTGGGGGCCTTTTTCTCCCGGTAGAGCTTACAATACCATGATCCATCCACTTACTTCTTTTAATATTTCTGGCGTGCTTTGGTACCAAGGCGAAAGCAATGTAGTAAATGCCTATGCTTATGAAAAGCTATTTGCTACCATGATACATACCTGGCGAGAAGCTTGGGGAAAAGAGTTGCCTTTTTACTTTGCTCAAATTGCTCCTTACCGCTATTCAGATTTTGGTGGGGCTGAAATTAGAGAGGCTCAGCGCAGAACACTCAAACTACCAAACACAGCTATGGTAGTTACCAGTGACATTGGCGATACTACCGACATACATCCAAGAGATAAATTATCGGTTGCTAAAAGGTTTGCTGATATTGCACTTACAAAGCACTATCAGATTGAAGACAAAATAGTAGCAGGGCCAGAATTTGAAAATTTTGAAGTGAATAAGAATAAGCTCATCGTACATTTTGAAAATGAAGAGGGTTTGAACTCACCTGAAAAGCAAATTTCAAAATTTGAGATTGCTGGAGAAGACGGCATATTTCATGATGCCAGAGCAAAGTTAAGAGAGGATAGTGTAGAACTAAGCTCTAAAAAAGTAAAAAATCCGAAAGCTGTGCGCTATGGGTGGAGAAATAAATTGGTGGCCAATCTTTTTAATGCTGCAGGTTTGCCCGCATCTAGCTTTTCTAGTTTGGAAGAATACGCTAAAGAATAAGTAAGCAGAGTAAAATTGTTGATTTTTAAATAGGATATTACATGCTCTTTTAAGAGGAGATGTGCCTTTTTAGCAAAAAAACGAACATTTAAAACCTATTGATGTTGAATTATCAATAGTTTATCATCTTGGCCGAAGTAACTTTTATTTTTGATCGAGCAATTTTTTAAAATACATTTTTAGAAACAACCGTTGGCTTTAGACCTTATAAACGAGCAAAATTAACGCACTACTATCCAAATTTAATGATGTACCGAATTAAAAACAGATTTTATGAAGCCTGTCGGAATTGTAATTGCTTCAAGCAAAAAATTGATAGTGCAAAGTATAAGTAACAGCCTGGCAAAAGATGAAAACACATATGTACTCCCAGCGGCCAACAATATAGAAGAACTCATAGATTGTTTGGAAAAATCGCCTTTAGAGATACTCATCATCGATCAACAGATGCTGGAAGAGCTTTATATTTGGAAAAATATCCACCCTAAAACCTTTAAAAGAGCACTCAAAGTATTGCTCATTGCAAGCGAAAAATACATTGGTAATAAAAATGAGCTGCCGGGTTTCTTCCCTAATCAAATTACTTTTTGGGAAAAAGGAATGGATGATTTAATAGTTTGTTTTAAGCTATTGCAAGAAAACAAGTTCTTGCAATTGAAACCTATGAACCTGCTCACTGCTCTCGATAAAAAAGGAGTTGTGCATCTAAATTGACATGGCAAAGTATTCATCGCTTATTCAAAAAAAGTTTACATACTAAGCCTTTTTACAAGGGTTATATTTACTTATTTTGCTATGAATATTGTATAGTGAAACAATAAAGGTATTTACTCACGTATATAAAAACATTGTGATTGTTGTAGTTTTAATAATTGATAAAACCCGGGTGCTTCACTCGGGCTTTTTTATTTAAAATTCTTCAATTAAAAAACCCATTTTTCCCATTTGGTAATCTCGCATTGCCTCCATAATTTCTGTTTGGGAGTTCATGACAAACGGTCCATGGCTCACCACTTTTTCTTTGATTGGAGGTGCAGCAAGTAGTAAAACCTGACTTTGTTCGAGCGCTTGGAGTTCTAAAAGGCTACCCTCGTTTTCAAATAGAATGGCGTGCAACCCTTCTACAAATCCATATCCTTTAAGTTTGATTTTACCAGAAATAACATAAACGATAAGGTTAAACTCTTCAGGGATTCTGTAAGAAATATTAGCACCGTTTTGTAAGGTACTTTGCAAAATCTGCAAGGGTATTTTAGTTTTAACAGCGCCGTCTATCTCTTTAAACTTGCCACAAATTACCTGAGTAGAACTTTGATTTTGCTCTAAAGTTGGCAAGTCATTTTTTTGCAAAGCGATGTACCTAGGCTCGTTCATTTTATGTTTTTGAGGTGTATTGATCCAAAGTTGTAAAATTTCTAGATTACCACCTTTTTCTGCCAAATCTTTCCCAGCGCGCTCGCTGTGTAAAATTCCCCTACCTGCATCTAGCCATTGCACACCTCCTGTTTTAACCATTTGGCTGTTTCCTCTTGAGTCGCGATGGTGCAAACTGCCTTTGACCACAAAGGTAACCGGCGAGAAACCCCTGTGTGGATGCGGGTCAACGCCTGTTTGTCTTGGATGCGAACCGGGTAGTATTTTTCCCTTGTGATGATGCAGCAGTAAAAAAGGATCTATTTGAGGTACTGCTTCAGTGGGAAAGGGCTGCCTCACGGGCGTATTATTCATCATAATCTCTTCGGCGTAAAGTAGACGATGGACTTTTCTATAAGTCATACTTATTATGTTTTATTAACCTAATCTGAAATCTTTTTGACCTTGAACCATGTTTATCTTATATTCATGATTATTTTCAAATTACATGATTCTCGCATATGATGTAATTTTTACTTCAAATCCCGACACTAATGGTGTCGGGGTTTTTTATTTGCCTATCTAAAATACTACAAAAATAATAACCACTTTAGCAGCGTTTCTCAAACCTTTTCCGTATAGCTTAAAATTAAATTTTTAAGCATACATGACAGCAATATTACATAGGCCCGCTTTTATTTTCATACTGTTTTTCATAGTTTCTTCTTGCGAATATGGTGTAGAAGATGATATTTCATTGTCAGAAAGTGCTCGGGATGGTGCTGCTTTTAGCTTATCAGGCGAAGGGGGCGGTGGTGGTAGAAGTGGAAGCGGCAATGGCAATGGTGGCCAATCAGAACCTGGCGTTATAACTGCAGGCGAGTGGAATGACTTAGATAACTGGGAATTTTGGAATAGCTTACTCGAAAAAGATTCGCTTGGTATACAAGATATGTGGCGTTTTTATACACAAAATCGCTATACCTTCGAAATAAAAGACAAGAATTTATTGGCTGTAGTAGATGCCCAAGTCTCGTTATTTGAAGGTGAGACACTTTTGTGGAAAGCCCGTACAGATAATGCTGGTAAGGCAGAGCTTTGGGCCAACCTGTATGAACAAATCAGCCAAGTCGGAGACAAGGTCATTATCGAATATCAAGACCAGCAGTATACCATTACAGATGTACAAATCGCTGTTAAAAATAGCATAAACCTCCCCATCTCAGCATCTGAAAAGCCCAACGCTGTAGATATTGCTTTTGTAGTAGATGCTACAGGTTCTATGGCCGATGAATTGGAGTATCTAAAAACAGAATTGCTCGATGTAACCAGTAGGGTCCAAGCTGGTGATGCTTCTTTGCAACTACGTACAGGGGCCGTTTTTTACAGAGATGAAGGTGATGAGTACCTTACTAGGGTTTCTAATCTCGATGAAAATGAGTTAAAAACACTTGAATTTATTAAGGCACAAAGCGCTGATGGTGGTGGCGATTATCCTGAAGCGGTGCATGCCGCTTTAAATGATGCAGTAGCTCAACTAAGTTGGTCTGTAGATGCCCGTGCAAGATTGTTGTTTCTGATTTTAGATGCCCCTCCTCACCAAGAACCTGCTACTGTAATGGAGCAAATAAGAAAACAAACACAATCTGCTGCAAGAAAGGGGATTAAGATCATACCGATTTCTGCTAGCGGCATAGATAAACCTACAGAATTTTTAATGCGCTTTATGGCCATTTCAACCAATAGCACTTATGTTTTTATTACCGATGATAGCGGCATCGGCAATGATCATTTAGAGCCTACAGTCGGTGAGTTTGAGGTGGAATTTTTGAATGATTTGATGGTGAGGTTGGTAAGCAAATACACGCTTTAAGGCTGAGCCCACTTTTTTATTGTATTTAATAATGAAAGTCATAACTTGAATGAAAAAATTGAAGTTATGCATGCTTTGCCCCAGACCATAGACGAAGTAATTGAAGAGCTCAATGCCATTATTGAAGATGCAGTAGAAAAGAATAACTACAATGCTATTTTTGCCTACGTTTACAAGCGTACAACCATAGAAATAAAGAAAGCAATAGAAGACACTTACTTTGAAGATAATCAAGGAATGGAAGTATTTGATGTTCTTTTTGCTAACCTCTACATCAAAGCATATCATGGTTATCAAATCCAATCAAAAGTAAGTGCTTGTTGGCAAAAAGCTTTTGATGAGGGCAAGATAAAACTCACCTATCTTCAACATTTACTTTTAGGCATGAACGCTCATATCAATTTTGACCTTGGGGTCGCTGCGGCTATTTATACAAAAAACAGCGATATTGAAGAGATCAGTAATGATTTTAGAAAAGTCAATCAGATTTTATTCAACCTTACAAATGAAATGCAGTCGAAATTGGCCCGTGTTTCTCCCATGCTTTTTTTATTAGATATACTAGGTGGTAAAAATGATGAAATGCTTTCTAATTTTGGAATAAAAATGACTAGAGGCCAAGCTTGGAGATTTGCCAGAAATCTTTGGCAAAAGCACCAAGATGAACAATCCTCTTTTCAAAGTGAAGTAGATGGTAACGTTGCCCTAATAGCATCAAAAATTGCTAAACCACGCTTTATCTCATTAAAAGTATTCCTCTGGTGTATTGGTAAATTTGAAAGAAAGCCGCTTATAGAGGTCTTACAAATATTAAATGACTAATTTCTTATGAAATGGAGTTCCTCAAAAAATATATCGTAATTTGGTACATCAAACTTTATCTCTTCTACCTCCAAATTATTGCCCAATAAAAATTGTATAGTACCGAAATCGAACCAAGCGTGCGTGTTTTCCCAAACTATCTCAAAAGTATCATAATGCCAATGCTTGAGTTGTGCGCTTAATAAAGGTGCATCCTCAAATTGGATGTAAAGTTGTTCATCATCTAATTCTACGGTTAAGTTACCATACATAGGGTCGTGGTAAACACCAGCGTATTTACTAAGTGCTACCGAAGTGGTTGTGTTTTCTTTTTTGGCAGCTTTTCTCTTTTCAACTTCTTCTTGATGCTGGTTATTTGCCAAGGCTTTTTCCAAAGCTTTTGCAGACCAGTCTCTCGTATCTTTTTGAATATAAGAATTGATGATGTAATAGCACAATGGTGCGGTGATGCCAGACATACTGTTGGTTAAGATGACAATACCCAAATCTAGATCAGGTACCATCATTACTCTTGAGTACATGCCATCGTAACCTCCGCTATGTGTTACGACCATATTTCCATAGTAATCGTAAAGCCCCCAACCTAGACCGTAACCGCTAAAATTCCTTCCCGGCAAATTTTGTTTGGATGCTTCGCTGAGCACGTAGTTGTTATGTGGAGTCCAAAGAATGTTTTGTTGCTTTGGAGAAAGTAGCGTGTCTTTGTCTAAAATACCATGGTTTAATTGCAGTTTCAACCATTGGGCCATATCATGTACACTTGAGATAATTCCACCTGCTGCGCCCATATTGTCCCAATTTACCCATTCTATGGCTTTTTCTTGCGTACCGATTTTTTTGTGAGGAGAGGCATGATTTTCCTTTGCTTTTAAGTCTCCGACTGAAGAAATTGTTCTTTCCATGCCCAAAGGTTCAAAGAAAGTCTCTTTCACAAAAGTATCCCAAGCTTTACCAGTCACTGCTTTAATCACTTCACCCGCTGTAATGAACATGACGTTTGAGTAGCCATAACCGGCCCTAAACTCATATTGCTGCGGAATGTATTTAATTTTCTCAATGGTTTCTGTAGCACTTCTCTCTGATTTGTACCAAATAACATCGCCACTAAAGGTGCCTAAACCAGCCCTATGGCACAATAAATCCCTAATGGTAATGTGCTCACTTACGTATTCGTCGTACATAGCAAAGCGCGGTAAATATTTTCTGACTTTATTATCCCATTGTATCTCTCCCCTATCTGCCAAAACACCCAAAGCAGAAGCTACAAATGCCTTGGTATTGGAGGCAATGGCAAAAAGCGTATGCTCATTCACCACATTTCTATTATCCCAACCTAAACGGCCATAGCCTTTTTCTAAGATAATCTCTCCATCTTTAACAATGGCTACCGCCATGCCGGGTACTCTCCAGTCCTTTCTTGCATCTTCAATGTACTTGTCAACAACATCTAGTTTAAAAGACTGGGAAAAAGCCTGCGAATAAATAACAAGAGCAAAGACTATGAACTGTAGGTTTTTGATTATAGGTTTCATTTTTGGGTTATTATTATATGAATGTAGGGTTAAAATTAGCTGAATTGTTTATACATTCTATAGATACTGCTATTTTTGTGTTTTTAAATTCTGTAACAAAAAAAGATAATGGTAAAAAGATATTTAATTGCTTGCACAGCTTTGGTTTTAGCAGTTTTTTCTTGTCAGCAAGCTGAAAGCCCTGCTGATAATAAAATTAAAGCGAACACTACCCATCAAGTAGAAAATATTGTTTTTTCTTCTGATAGCACACAAGAGGTAAAGAATATCATCTTTTTAATTGGAGACGGCATGGGGCTCACCCAAATTTATGCGGGTATGACAGCCAATATGGGCAAACTCAACTTAGAGAATATGCCTGTTATCGGCATGATCAAAACTTATTCTTCTGATGCATACATCACGGACTCTGCAGCCGGTGCCACAGCTTTTTCAGCAGGAGAGAAAACCTACAACGGAGCTATAGGTGTAGATAAGGAAGGCAACCCGGTTGAAACGATTTTGGAAATAGCAGAAGAGCAAGGCAAAGCTACGGGACTGATTTCAACCAGTTCAATTACGCATGCTACGCCGGCTTCATTTATAGCACATCAACCCAAAAGAAGCATGGAAGAGGAAATTGCTGCCGACTTTTTAAAAACAGATATTGATGTATTTATTGGCGGAGGAAAGCAGTTTTTTACCAGCCGTGGTGATGGCCAAGACTTAACCCAACAACTTAAAGAGAAAGGATACAACGTAGCATTTAGTATGGAAGATGCCGCCAAGGTAACTGATGGAAAACTGGCCGCACTTACCGCTGATAATGCCAACCCTAAATTTTCAGAAGGACGTGGAGACATGCTCCCTAACGCAACCGAAAAAGCCATAGAACTACTTAGCCAAAACGAAGAAGGTTTTTTTTTAATGGTAGAAGGCTCACAAATTGACTGGGGCGGACATGCCAATGACATACAGTATGTAGTGGATGAGATGCTAGATTTTGATAGAACCATAGCTAAAGCTTTAGAATTTGCTGCTAAAGATAAGCATACATTAGTAGTGGTTACCGCTGATCATGAAACCGGAGGACTTACTTTAAATGGTGGTAATATTGATGATGGAGAAGTTGAGGCAGCTTTTACAACTGGTGGGCATACCTCGGTAGCTGTTCCTGTATTTGCTTTTGGACCCAAAGCCACAGCATTTCAAGGCTTTTATGAAAATACAGCGATTTTCCAAAAATTCTTAAATGCTTACAGTTTTTCTAATCTTACCGCAGAGAACTGATAGAGTAATTTGGGCTGATATTTTTTATCAATAATCACTAAAACCTGCTTTTTTATGGAAAAAAGCAGGTTTTTTTACACGCAAAGGGTGAATAAATCTCAATGAGAATTTGCCTAAGGCAGTAATATCTATAATAGCTCGTTTATCATCGAAACAAACAAACGACTTACATATGACGAACGAGAAATTTACTAGCCTTCCATTTTCAGTTAAAATCAACAAATTACTACTAGAGGCCGATTATATGGGTTCTTGTAAAATCAGGGATAAAGTATCTGTGCTTTATTTGATGGGCAGCAATTATTATGAGATCCTTTATACCCATGATATGGATCACATCGAATACGTACAAGAGGTTAACCCCGAGCATTTGGCCTATTTCTGCAATTTTGACCTATCTGATTTGATGTAATTCACATCTATATTGTACTCATTTACATTTATTAAATTAATAATAGCCCTAATTTACATTTGTTAAGATTTCAAAAGATCTTAATTATATAGCTTTGGAATATGGAGATCGGGTATCCGGTTCTTCATGATTGGATTCAATTGGCTGGGCAGCAATTTTTTGTTGCCTAGCTTCGTTTTTGGGCATTTCCTTTCTTTATACCTCTTTTCCAGAAAAGTAAACCTGCTTCCTGATTTTAAAATTTAGTTAGCCATCTAGGTAGTGAAAATGTATTTAAGTTTAAATTAAGCTATGTTTTTGTGAAAGTGTGGATGCTTGAGTAGTGCATTCAAATGTGGCAGTTGCACTTTACCGTGGATTGTGGCACACAATCCACTTCTAAATTATCATAAGGGCTGTGAGCCACAGCCCTTGGAGATTATAGATACAAAAATGTATAGTAAAACTTCCAGTTGTAAATTTCAATTTAACGGCGTACCAATTCAACAAACCTCAAACCGATGTAACCGACCAAATCGCAAAATTTCAAGCAAAAACTGTAAATATTAGATCAACCCGACGTCTGTAGCGTTCGCACTTACATCTTGTAGCTTTTTGTAGGCCTTTGTAGATAAAAAAATGTGTGATTTATCACAGAATTATTACATTCGGAATAGTCCTTGTTAATCTGTTAATGAATCTAAATTTTTTGAATGAAGGGACTTTTTACTTAAACAGCATCATAATTTTTTGTGTGTAGTAAAGCATAATAACTGGCTTTTGCATAAGTCTAATAGTATCAAGGGTTACTGGTAATTACCCTCATATGCCTTCATCCAAAATCAGTTTGGATATAACTACCAACTTATACCACTTTATAGAAAAATTATCTTCAAATTCTGAAATCGATGAGTTTAATCTGTCCTCATGCGGGGAATTAATCATTTAAAGAATTATGAAGCAATCATTATTTTACAGCATTTACCTATTATTATCTCTTGTATTATTTTCAGCCTGCGATGAGGTTTTAGAAATGGAAATGGACGCTCCCTACGATACTTCTGTTTCTAAAAGCGAATTATCAGAATTAATGGTGAACGATCCTGCCTTAGAAGCTGAAATTGCCGAAGGTCTTAAAGTTTGGCGCAAGCCGGGCATTATTATGGAGGACGCCTCTTGTAACAATTGCCATGCTCCTGATGCTTTAGATTTGGCCTTCTTCGATTTTGGTGACGACAATTTATTTAGAAGAGCAGAACCGCACGTAGGCGCCGAAGATGCTCAGAAGATTATTGATTTGGTACATGCGATAAGAAAAAAGTATGACATAGACCAACCCAAAGACCCTTTCGAATTTAGGCTGATGCAGCCTGGGCCAAATGGCAAAGTACTGCCCGGCAAAACCATCGGTGAGAGAGAGGTTTCATTTGCCAAAACGGTGATAGAACAGCAAATGCCTTCATTCATCCAAGGTGAAATCAATTCTTTAGAAAAAGCCGAGACTGCTTTACAAGAAGCTTTGAGTGTAAACTTTCAAGATATTCCTGTTGGCATTCCTTTTCCCCTGTGGGCAAGCGATAAGTTTCACGGCGAAGAATTTGGAACGGTGGATGAGTGGCTGCCCAATTTCCCAAGTTTAACTACATCTAGAGATTATACCCTAATTCAAAATGAATACATTAAAAACCCGACAGAAGAAAATTTTTGGGCAATGTTTAAGGCTTCAAAAGAGCTTACCTCTATTGGAGACACTAAAATAACAGCGCGAAAAATAGAGAGAGAGAAGTTTTTCTCTATGCTCATTGGTCAGCACATTTTAAGAAATAAAGTATTGGGCATTGAAGGCTTCGTAGAACCTAGAATTGGTTTTAGGAGAATAGGTTACCAAGAAATTGCTGATTTTGATGCCAGAAACGATGCCTCCAAATTACCAAGCAACCATATTTGGAATGTTGCTGAGTTTTCTAGAAAGCCTAAGTCGGTAAAGCCAAATTCTGGAAAATACCATCCTGAGTCTATTCAAGGTGAAATGGAACGTATTGGCTATGATGAATTCTTTATTGATGGCAATGATCCTAATTGGGGTAAAAAAGATTTTGAACACCGCATGCTGGCTTCGTGGTTTTGGGTGCATACCATGTTCCACCATGCAAGGCACCGAGGCTATTTTAATGGGGGTGTATTAGGCTCAAAATACGAGTTGCATAGTAATTTTAGGCAGATTGTGAACAACCTTAAAAACGGATTTTCTGATGAGGAAGGCTATGCAACTTGGAATGACAGATGGGGACCAAGGGCCACAGGAAAACACATCTTTTTTGCTGAAAATCCCGAACAGGAAGCAGCCATCAAAACATTTAAAGTGAATTCTTCTTGGGTTGTGTTGTACTTAGCCGACAAGTTTATGGATAATGAAAAGCAAGCCTTTAACGACGATGGGATGGATGGAGTGGCCATGGCAACCAATACCATTAGGGCGCTTAATCCAGAAAGGGCCGATGAGGCATTGGCTATGTTCTACGATATTTGTAGTAGAAATGAAGTATTGATTCAGGAGCTGGGCAAACCCGGTGGCGAAGCACTCAAAGGCGATTGTGATTACTACATTAATCTCGGGCATAATAGTGGCGATGGAAACACGCACACTGGAGAATAAAATACTAGCAGTTCCAATTTAGTTCAATCGTGAAGAACGGGAGTGCCCAGCAATGGGGCTCCCTTTTTCATTCTTCTTCTGAAGATTTATTTTTTGAGCCCGAAATTTTCTTGATATCTTCTTCTGGTGTAAAGCTTTCGGGCTTTTTTTTCATGTTATTGATAATGGTCTGCCTGATATCTTCGTGGTGTGTTTTGTTCAACTCCTCAGCATCTTCTAAGCTGTAATCGCCGTCTTTAAGCCAAGAGTTGGTCATTTCGGTGGCAAAGTCGCGGCCCTTTATCAAAAGCGTGGGCAATTCTTCATCGGGAATGGGTTCGCCATTGAACAAAATGGTTCGGCCTGCCAAATCTATTTGTATATAATCTGGATGCCCGCCGCCTATCCGCTGTATATTATTGAGAAGTTTTTCTTTGGTATTTTCAAGTTTATGAAAAGCTTCAAGTCTTTTGTTTTCTTTTATTTCTTGCAGGGTTTCTTCTGCTTTAATAAAATACTGTCTTGCCTGCCTGCCCAACTCATTGTTTTCTACCATGCAAAGCTCTTTGGCCATACCCAAACTAAGAATTACATCAAAGCCTTGCTGTTTACCGCCTTGGGTTACTAAAACTTTAGTAACCTTATGGAAATCCACACCTTCTCTAAACTCGTACTTTTTAATCCGGTTGTTGATCCAATCGTTAAATCTAGATTTTACTTGTAAAAACGCATGCAGTTCTCTAGCTGAAATTCTGCTTCCTTCGTATATCTTAATTAGTTCCATATTAGATATTGGTATTTAGCTTCTGGATATTGGGCTTTGGTTCAACACCATTTAAACTCGGCCTATTAATATAAAAAATGCTCCAAGTAAAATTACCTGAAGCATTTTGATTCAAAAAAGCTTTAGCTAAATTATTCTAAAACTTGCTATTATTTGTAATTGGCTTTAATGGTTTCAATTTATACTAATTACCACAAGCCAAGTACTCATTGCTATTTAGTTACACTTAGAGTAAGCGCAGCTTTTGCACTTCAAACAGCCTTCTTCATAAATAAGGCCTTCTGGATCAGAACAGTTGGGGCACTCTCTATCTACAGCCACGGTACCATCAGGTATGAGGCTTTTGAGCGAGCGGGCCACACCGTTTTTCCAGGTGTTGATGTAGTCTTTGTCAAAGTTGAGGTTGGCTACCAAATCAACCACGTATGGCAATGGCATCCCATGGCGCAAAATACCTGAAATTAACTTGGCGTAGTTCCAGAATTCTTTGTTAAACGATCTAGAAAGACCCTCTATAGTTACTCTGAAACCTTGGCTGTCTAGGTATTGGAAATCGTAACGGCCTCTTCCATTTTCGGTTTCACCTTTTAGTACCCAACCCTTATTTACATAGCCGGGCAAAGCAAAGGCTTCTTCTGCCTTACCAGTAAAAATCTCGTATGGTCTGCCGTTGAGCAAGCCAACAACTGCCAACCAAGCTTCGTCTTCATTGTAGAAGCGGATTACACTGGCTTCTAGCTTTTCAGGTCTTTTCGGAGCTACAGTCTCAATTATACCTGTTTCTGAATCCTCTTTCTTTTCATTAGAAACCAATACGCCTGAACGAGAACCATCTCTGTAAACCGTAATGCCTTTCAATCCTTGTTTCCAAGACTCCATGTAAATCTCGCCTACTTTCTCTACAGAGATATCTTGTGGCAAGTTAATGGTAGAACTGATGGAGTGAGTTACGTATTTCTGTACCACAGCTTGGATTTCTACCCTTTTGATCCAGTCTATCTCTTGAGCAGTTGAACCTGCATAAGGGCTTTCCTCGATTTTATCTTTGCCAGATATTTCCATCCACTTCTTAAATTTAGGATGGTATACATCGAACTCTTCCCACATGTCGCCCATCTCATCTTTAAAGGTGCCAACAGTTTCTTTTTGGCTGGCATTTACTTTTCTTCTGCGCTTGTAAGAAAGCATAAAAGCAGGCTCAATACCAGAAGTGGTCTGGGCAAGCAAGCTCAAAGAGCCTGTTGGCGCTACTGTACTAATTGAGATGTTTCTTCTTCCGTGCTCCATCATTCTGTTATAAAGAGCGGGGAATTCTTTTTGTAGCATCTGTACAAACTCAGAAGTATTTTCTATCTCTGGGTCGAAACCAACAAATGCGTCGCGCTCAACGGCCATATCTATAGAGCTTTCAAACTCAGCCTCGCACTTTACGCGCATAATTTGCTCCATGGCCTCTACAGCTGCATCGCTATCAAACTTGAGTCCTAGCGCCGCCATGGTATCGCCCATTGCGGTAAATCCAAGTCCGGTTCTTCTACCTCTTTTACCCGTATCATATAGCAGTTTCCATGTTTCTAGCTCGTTGGCTTTAATATGATTAGGCTCAGGATCGGCCTCTATTTTTGCCATAATCCTTTCGATAGATTCTAGTTCAAGGTCTACCAAATCGTCCATTAAGCGCTGAGACTCATAGGTAACCTCAAAGAATTTTTCATGGTTGAAAGTGGCCTTATCTGTGTAAGGATTGTCTACAAAGTTAAAAAGATTGATAGCGATTAACCTACAACTGTCACCGCCCTGCATGGCAATTTCAGAACATGGGTTGGTAGATGCATTTTTAAATTCGGGATATACAGAAGAAGTGGAATACCAATGTTGGCGATCCCAAAAAATCAATCCTGGTTCCGCAGTGTTATGAGCAGAAGAAATGATTACTTTCCACAACTCTCTGGCATCCACCATTTTAGTAATCTCTGGATCTTTGGCATCTATTGGGTAGCGCAACTTAAATTCAGTGCCTTCAGCCACTGCTTTCATAAACTCATCTGAAAGTCTAACAGAAATATTCGCCCCCGTTACCTTGGTTAAATCTTGTTTGATTTTAACAAAGTCTTCAACATCTGGGTGCGCTACATCAATTGTAAGCATTAAAGCGCCTCTCCTACCATTTTGCGCTACCTCTCTGGTGGTGTTAGAAAAACGCTCCATAAATGAAACTGCACCACTTGTGGTACCTGCTGCGTTGGCTACGTTCATATTGGCCGGGCGCAGAGAAGAAATATCTGTACCAACGCCGCATCTTCTTTTAAAAAGTTGTGCCAATTGCTCATCAGTGTGGCAAATACCACCGTAGGAGTCGTATGGAGAAGGTAATACCACGCAATTAGACAAAGAAGCCACCATTTGGTCGTTGCCCAAAGCAGCCATTACACTACCTTGTGGTATTACATACTTAAATTCCTCAAACAATTTGTATATGGCATCATAGCCAAGATGCTTCCTTTTTTTCCCATACTCAGACAATAGGCCTTTTTTATTTTTGCCCAATTTGCCTTTGTAATTATCTTCGATACGTGCAAATTCTTTTGCCATTCTGCGGTGCATATCTTCTGGAGATTTTTCCAGAAATTGACCTGCTTTGTTTTTTACTGCATACTTGTGCATCCAAGTAGTGGCGGCTAGTTCGTCGCCATTAAAGTATGCTTTACTAGCCTCGAGTACCTCTTGGTAGTTGTACGTTTTTCTCTCAGGGCTTTTGCCGTTGGATTTAACTGATGGTGCAGTTACGCTGTTTTCTTGAATCATATACAAAAAAGTTTAAATATAGATGCGAATACTACTAAATGTATGTGCATCTTGTTTGAAGAAATTATTAATATATGGAAATTTTTTTACCGTATTTGGAAAAATTGGGCTTTTTTCAAAAATAATGTTTTTTAACTTATTTCCATTTTTTTCGTAAAAAGATTTCGTATTGAATAGAAAATTGTGTCCATTAAGAATTATAAACATTTGCGAAAGAGCCAATTTAGATTTTTTTTGTTATCATTTCGCCAACAAATTATACTGAAACATGCGCAAAAACTTTTTGATAATTTTTTTTTCGTTTTTTTTATTTTTTGATGTAGCAAAAAGCCAAGGTTTACAGAATTCTATAAAAAATTTACCACAAGGTACGGTGCTTACCATTAGGCAAGAGGTAAATGTACCTGCAAACAGTAGTGTAATAGAATTGGTGAAACCATCTAGCTACGATGTAGACCACTTTAAAAGTTTAATATTGGTCATGCACATTTCTGCCAAAGAGCGCAAAATTGAGAAAAACACTTCCTTTACTATTAAACGTGCTGAGTTTGTGCCCAAGCGAGATCGAATTGAAGGCACCTACAAAGTGAAAATGTATTACGGAGATAAGCGCGAGTTTTTCGTTTGCTATTTCTATCCTGAACAAGACCCCAAGATAGAGGCCTTGGAACCTTACTTTAAAATAGATTTACCCAAGGCAAGTAGGTATGATAGCAACTAAATAAAAGCGAGGTGTATTTATTAAGTAACCAAGCGCTTTTATTTAAAAGATTAAAATCAATGCCTTATATGCCGAAAAATTATTAGGTTTTGCTTAACTGATTTTGAGCGTTTATTTAATGAGGTTATCTAAAGTTGTTTTGTTAAGCTGTAAATGATCTGTTGCACCCTTATATTGCGTTACTTTTTTGTTGAATAGCGCCGTACCACGGTGGCCGTTATTCGCCAACTGTCGTTGCGTTTCAAAAAGTGCCATATCTAAGACGAAATATCTCCATTGTCGCTAATAACCTAAAACTTTGAACAACTTCAACTCCTATTTTGCTTGAAACCATACAAAAGGAAGTTTATAGAGATAGATTTTTCTTTTTAAGCGAATAAGGCTGTTTTGTATCTCCCTATCTTCTTTAAAGCTGTTTCATAACCTCTAAAAATTTCTATTTATTAGAAATTTTCTATAAAATAGAAAATACATGAGCTATTCAGGTATATAACTAGCTCATAATCAATAATTTAGAAGATAGGCATATTTCTAGGTGTAATTTGTAGTATATAAGCTTATCTAAATATTAAGCTAATTTTTCAAATTAACTACAACATTACAAACTAAAAACTAGCCTCATGAAAAAGAGAAATCACAAATACTTTAGCGAAACTGATGTGAAAAGCATGGCAATAAGGGATGCTATCGATTTGATAAAGGACAGGATGCATGTTTTAAAACTAGAGTTGGATCACATAAAACAAAGAAGCGAAAATTTAGAAATCGGTAAATAATAGGCGTATCATCCCAAAAAGAAGTAAACTGCTGAAATTGAGAAAGCCATCCCATGTGGTTGGCTTTTTTTAGCCCCTTAACCGTCATAATTTAAAGCATTACCGTATAATAGAATGGTTGATACTGAACAGAGGCAGAATACCAAGATAATTAGGAAGAACTTTTGGCTTTGTTTTTATACTAAGGGGACACTCCCTAGTTCAAGGACGCTTGAACTACTTTACTTGCTACTAATGATTAGCAGAACCAAAGCTCTTTTTTTTATATACGGCATTGAGAACTAAACTCAAATTCATCTTTAAAATGCACTACAAAAGGATGATTTTAGGAAAAATGAAAGCCAAGTAATTGCAAAAAACAATCACTTTAAAGCCTGTTTGATTTGCTTTTAAATTACTGCTGACAAGAATCATATCTGTACTTGATATATGCCAATTAAATCACCTTTTTTTGATAGAAATTTATTTTGATAATCAGAAATTCTTCGCTAAATTAAACATGGTTATAGAACGGATATAACCTGAAAAAAAAGCTAGATTTAGAGACTCTTACACCGCACCCGTGTAGGGTGATTTTTTATATAGAGTAGAGAAACATACAGCTTAATTTTCATTATTTTTAACTTAATCCCATCTACTATGAATATTACATTCGATGAGTTACGCGAAATCAAGCACAGCCTACCACATGGCAGCATAGCTAAAATTGCCAATGAACTGCAATTAGACGAACAGTACGTTAGAAACTATTTTGGCGCTACTGACTTTACCACAGGAGACATCGTACCTATGCAAAAAGAACCTGGCCCACGCGGTGGGATCGTTCACTTAGAAGACACAGCTATTTTGAACAAAGCTCGAGAAATATTGGGCTATAAATTGTCAGACTAGCCAGAAAATTCTTTGAAAAACAAATAGGTGTACAGTTAAAGAACGATGTACACCTTTTTTAATGTTTCAGCAGTTTTTACCGCAAGCATAGATAAAAAAAGTGCCCTTTTCGTACAAAAAGAGCACTTCTAAAATCAGAGAAATAATTAAACTACCTCAAAGGTAATACGGGCAAATCCATATTGTAAAACGCAAAAGACCAACGATCGGCCCATTCTGCAATCCTCATAGAAGTCGGTTTACCTGCGCCGTGTCCCGCTTTGGTCTCTATTCTAATAAGTACCGGGTTTTCGCCAGCGTGTTTTTCTTGTAGCTCGGCAGCAAACTTAAATGAGTGGCCCGGTACTACGCGATCATCGTGGTCGGCGGTGGTTACCATAGTAGCAGGATAGCTCACACCTTCTTTTACATTGTGTACCGGTGAGTAGCCTTTTAAATACTCGAACATTTCTTTGGAATCATCGGCTGTACCGTAATCGCTTGCCCAGCCTGCCCCTGCTGTAAATTTGTGGTAGCGAAGCATGTCCATAACACCTACTGCAGGGAAACATACTTTGGCTAAATCTGGCCTTTGGGTCATGGTAGCGCCCACTAATAAACCTCCATTCGAGCCACCTGCCAATGCCAAGTAATCTTTAGAGGTGTATTTGTTTTCAATCAAATACTCGCCAGCAGCAATAAAATCATCGAATACATTC
This sequence comes from uncultured Thalassovita sp., assembly GCA_937129345.1. Lineage (GTDB taxonomy): Bacteria > Bacteroidota > Bacteroidia > Cytophagales > Flammeovirgaceae > Chondrinema. The sequence continues at coordinate 17,591 of CAKZMZ010000021.1, forward strand.
TGTTTTTGCATTTTGGTGCCTGCCTTATGCCATTCTTCACCGTATTCACCGCCACCTCTTAGATTAGGTTGGGCATAAATACCACCTTGCTCTAACCAAACCAATCGGGTTACGCTAAAGCTTGGCCTTAAGCTCACATTAAAACCACCATAAGCATACAAATAGGTTGGGTTCTTACCGTTCATCTCCAAGCCTTTTCTGTGGGTAATGAACATAGGTACTTTGGTACCATCTTTACTGGTGTAAAATACCTGATTGGTTTCGTAATCCCCAAAATTGAAGTCAATTTGGGGCTGCCAATACATCTCAGACTCACCACTGGCAATATCATACTTAAAAATAGTAGAAGGGAATACGAAAGAAGTAAAGGAGTAATAGAGCTCCGTATCTTCCTTGTCACCACCAAAGCCGCTCGCAGTGCCTATACCAGGTAATTCAATAGTTCTTTCTAAGTTACCTTGCATATCGAATTGCTTTACCTCTGTTTTGGCATCCACCAAATAGCTGGCAAATATTTTACCTCCTGCAGTAGATGTTGACAATACATTTTCTATTTCTGGAATCACGTCTTTCCAAGTATCAGGTACAGGATTGCTAGCCATAGTTTCTACCACTCGGTTATTAGGCGCATTCAAATTGGTATAAATCAATAAGCGTTCTCCCTCATTGTCTATTACTGAATGTTCATTGTCGAATCCTGTTACGATAGGTACAATCTCACTATTTACTTTAGATAAATCTTGCATGTACAACTCATTACCACTGGTACTTTCGGCTGCAGAAATAATTAAAAATCTTTCGTCTTCGGTTACTGAAGCTCCTATGTATCTGCGTGGCATTTCTTCTCCACCAAAAACCAACACATCTTCGCTTTGTGGCGTGCCGAGTTTGTGATAGTATAATTTATGGAATTGGGTTTTGGCTACTAAGCGGTTGCCTTCTTTCGGTCTGTCGTAGCTGCTGTAGTAAAAGCCTTCGTTGCCTTTCCAGTCAATACCACTGAACTTTACATCAATTAGTTTTTCTTCTAATAATTCACCAGTAGCCGCATCCATCACGTAAACCTCTCTCCAATCTGACCCTCCTTTAGAAATGGCATAGGCAAAAAGGCTCCCATCTTTAGTAAAAGAAGTGGTGGCCAAAGAAGTGGTGCCATCTTCTGAAAGTGTGTTGGGATCTAAAAATACGCTTTCTTCCTCACTGCCTATTTTTTTGCGGTACAATACATATTGATTCTGCAGGCCGTCATTTTTGTAATAATACTCATAATCGCCGTGTATGCGAGGAGCTGTTATTTTTTCGTAGTTCCACAGTTGGGTTAGGCGCTGTTTGATCTTATCTCTGTAAGGAATTTTTTCGAGATAAGAATAAGTAACTTCATTTTCGGCCTTGATCCATTCTTGCACATCGGGCGCGTCGGTTTGCTCTAACCAACGGTAAGGATCTTTGACCTCAACGCCAAAAAAGTCATCGGTTTGCTCTATTTTTTTAGCATTGGGATAGGTGATTGAATTTTCTTGCTTTTGTTCGCAGGCTGTAAAAAACCACAGCAAAATAGCTACTAACACTATAGGTTTTTTCATAGTAGTTTCAATTAATATAAGAATGTATGATGTGGGTATTTTTGACACTATAGAACATGTACTCAAAAATACCTAAGAACAAGAGAAAGATGGGAATAGGAAGTGTTAATTTTGACAGAATACTTATTACGCCATATAAAATGCAGAGTTTGTTGATATTGAAACCATCTATTAAAAAAAGCCCACGAATACATTCCGCAAAATGCATTTGTGGGCTCCCTTAAATGATGAACAAACACTACTTCGCCTGCTCGTACTTATCAATATACTTTTGATCTAACTCTTTAGAGTCTTTGTATTTCGCTCTTAAATCTGCCAACTTGGCTTTGAGCTCTTTTACCACATCGGCATATTCAGGGTTGTCGTAAACGTTGTTCATTTTATTTGGATCATTTAAGCGATCGTACAATTCCCACTCGTCTACATCATAATAAAAGTGTGCTAATTTGTACTCCTTGGTAACAATGCCATAATGCCTTTTTACCATGTGCACTGCCGGATATTCATAATAGTGATAATACACAGCGTCTCGATTCCAGTTTTCCAACTCACCTTTTAAAATAGGCAGTAAACTTTCGCCTTGCATATCGCTTGGTGGGGTTTCTCCTGCTGCTTCTAGCAAGGTTTGGGCAAAGTCTAGGTTTTGCACCATAATATCACTTTTAGAACCCGGCTCAACCACACCGGGCCAGCTTACGATCAATGGCGTTTTAAAAGACTCATCGTAAATAAAGCGCTTATCGAACCAGCCGTGTTCACCCAAATAAAAGCCTTGA
>CAKZMZ010000022.1 GCA_937129345.1 uncultured Thalassovita sp.
TATCGGTAGCTTCTACCCTACCTACAATTTGGGCATCAAGGTTAAATGATTTTGCTATACCGATTATTTCTGGTGCGCAATCCTCTGGTAAATAAATTTCCATCCTATGCCCCATATTAAACACCTTGTACATTTCTTTCCAATCTGTTTGGCTTTCTTGATGGATGATTTCAAAAAGAGGAGGCACAGGGAAAAGGTTGTCTTTTACGATGCGTAAATCATCTACAAAATGTAACACCTTGGTTTGTGCGCCGCCGCTGCAATGCACCATGCCATGCACATGCTTATGCATACGCTCCAATACTTTTTTAATAATAGGAGCATAGGTTCTGGTTGGAGAAAGCACCAACTTGCCCATATCCAAAGAAACGTTTTCTAAGATATCTGTCAGTTTCTTACTGCCTGAATACACCAATTCTTCGGGTACGAGTGGGTCAAAGCTTTCAGGATATTGTTGGGCGAGATATTTGGCAAAAACATCGTGCCTAGCAGAAGTAAGACCATTGCTGCCAATGCCGCCATTGTAGCTTTTTTCATAGGTTGTTTGTCCGTAAGAAGCCAAACCCACAATCACATCACCCGACTGAATATTGGCATTATCGATAATCTGTTTTCTTGTCACTCTCGCCGTTACGGTACAATCTACAATTATCGTCCGTACCAAATCTCCTACATCGGCGGTTTCGCCACCTGTGCTATTAATGGTTACTCCATAGCCTCTCAACTCTTCCAAAATTTCTTCTGTGCCTTCAATAATGGCAGAAATTACCTCACCGGGGATTAAGTTTTTATTTCTGCCAATAGTGGAAGAAAGAATCATATTATCAGTAACGCCCACGCAAAGCAGATCATCTACATTCATGATAATGGCATCTTGGGCAATACCTTTCCAAACCGATAAATCTCCTGTTTCTTTCCAATAAAGATAGGCTAAGGAAGATTTTGTACCTGCCCCATCTGCATGCATTACATTACAAAATTCGTCATCGCCACCTAAATAATCAGGCACTACTTTACAAAATGCTTTTGGGAAAAGACCTTTATCTAGATTGGCTATGGCCTTGTGTATATCTTCTTTTGATGCTGAAACACCTCGGTTAGAATATCTCTCAGACATGATTTTTTTCTTGCAAATTAAAGGAAAATAGTTGAGATAGTTATTAGAGTTTAGTTGTTAGAAGTTGGCCCTGCCTTTTACAAATCAAAGTTCGAGCTCAGGAAATCCCGAACGACTCTGATTTTGTTGGTGGGACATCAAGTGAAGGCATGATAAACGCCATATAGCTTTGTAAATCGACTGTACAACTCAACAACTTCACAAGCTTTTACCGTACAACTTCACCAATTGCTCAGCACAGGCCTCACCATCCATAGCAGCAGAGGCAATGCCACCTGCAAAACCAGCGCCTTCTCCGCTGGGAAAAAGTCTTTTTATCTGCACGTGCTCCAAAGTTTCCCTGTCCCTCGGAATCCTTACAGGTGAAGATGTTCTGCTCTCTGTGGCTACAATTTGTGCCTCGTTACTCAAATAACCATGCATTTTTTTGCCAAAATGCTTAAAGCCAATCCTTAACCTTTCTGAGATGAAATTGGGCAGAATGGCATCCATATTTACAGAAGTAAGCCCTGGTTGGTAAGAGGTATCTAATAGACGCTTAGAGGTTTTTCTTCTCACAAAATCTCCCAATAGTTGGGCTGGGGCTGTCTGTGTTTTTCCGCCCGCTTCAAAGGCTTTTTGTTCAATATCTTTTTGAAAGTGCATCCCTGCCAAAACCCCATACTTTTCATAAGCTTTTAAATCGACTGGCTCTACGGGCACTACAATACCCGAATTGGCATATTTAGAATTTCTTCGCGATGGCGACATACCATTCACTACAATTTCGCCCGGAGCAGTTGCCGAGGGCACAATAAATCCACCTGGACACATACAAAAAGAAAATACGCCCTTCTGCTTTCCCTTGTACCTTACTTGACTTACCAGTGAATAAGCTGCTGCGGGTAAGAAATCGCCACGTTCTGGCATGTGGTATTGCAAACGGTCTATGAGCGATTGCGCATGTTCTACCCGAACACCTAAAGCAAAAGACTTTTGTTCAATGTGTACTTTTTTGTTTTGAAGCAACTCAAAAATATCTCGAGCTGAGTGTCCCGTGGCCAATATTACCCCAATGCCCTCTACATGTTCTCCGCTTTGAGTTACTACGCCTTTGATCGTGTTTTCCTTAATGATCAAATCGTCTACCCGAGTGTTAAAATGGATTTCGCCACCAGCATCTAAAATACTTTGCCTAATGGCTTGTACAATGGCAGGTAATTTATTTGTGCCGATGTGGGGATGCGCCTCCACCAAAATATTTTCATTGGCACCATGGGCCACAAATATTTCTAGTATTCTTCTATAATTTCCCCTTTTTTTTGATCTTGTGTAAAGCTTACCATCTGAGTAAGTTCCTGCGCCCCCTTCACCAAAACAGTAATTAGATTCTGGATTAACCACATGTTCTTTGTTTATGGCTGCTAAATCCCTTCGCCTTGCCCTTACATCTCCGCCCCTTTCGACAATGATCGGCTTGTAACCGAGCTCTAATAACTTAAGTGCCGCAAACATACCTGCGGGCCCACAACCTACAATTACTACAGGCTCGGCTTTATCAACTTGCTTAAAATCTTTATCATAATTTAAAAGCGAAGGTAGCTCACTCCCCGAAGCAATCAGTATTTTTACGTTTACCTTAACATTTTTGCCCCGTGCATCTACCGACCTTTTGAGCAATCTGTAATTTTGATTGGTAATTCCTTCTCCGTGTTTTCGGGCGAGAAACTGATGGAGCGCTTCCTCATCGAAAGCAATTTTTGGAGGCAATTTATATTCTAATTCTTTAAGCATGATTATTTTAGTGTAAGGTGTCTATCCTCAAAATCTTATACAAAGCTACGTTTTTAAAATCATACTTATGCCAAAACATGTGCTCCATAAATAAAAGTGAAAACATACTAAGTGCAACCATTATAATTGGCGATAAAAAATATATCTTAAACCGCTTTTTTATTTGTTTATTTATAGAACTTAATGAACAATATGCCTTAGGTTGAGTTTTAAAAATTATCTAGTAAGCTTATTGTATCATTGTAAATAAATACAAAGCTGTTTGTATATTTTCTAAGCACACTTAGAATTTAAACATGTAAGAAAACCAACACAACTTATGCTTAATCTTAATGTAACCATAGATCAAGACTCTGGATTTTGCTTTGGGGTAGTGTATGCCATAGAAATGGCCGAAGATATTTTAAAAGAAGAAGGCAAGCTTTACTGCTTGGGAGATATCGTGCACAATGATGAGGAAGTGAAGCGCTTAGAAAAAATGGGGCTCATCATTATTAATCACGATGAATTAAGTTCTTTAGAAAATGAGAAAGTATTGATTAGGGCTCATGGTGAACCTGCTTCTACTTATGAAACAGCTCTAAAAAATAATTTGGAGTTGATAGATGCCTCCTGCCCTGTTGTGTTAAAATTGCAAAACAGAATAAAAAACGCTCACGATAAAGAAGAGAAAATATTTATCTACGGAAAGCATGGGCACGCCGAAGTAATTGGCCTAAAAGCCCAAACAAGTGATGAAGCCGTTGTCTTTCAAGATATTAATGAACTTAACGTTGAGGAACTTCCGAAGGAAATTACCCTATTTAGCCAAACCACAAAAAGCACCAGTAAATTTTATGAAATCTCTGATACACTAAATAAGGCAGGCATTAAGGTAAACTCAAATGACACCATTTGCCGACAAGTCTCAAACAGAGATAAACTATTAAAAGATTTTGCTACCAAATTTGATAAGATAATTTTTGTGTCAGGCACCAAATCCTCGAACGGGAAAGTACTTTACAACATCTGCAAGTCGGTAAATTCCGACACACATTTTATTTCGAGCCCCTCTCAATTAGAGAAAACTTGGTTTAATAAAGATGACTCGGTGGGTATTTGTGGGGCTACTTCTACTCCTATGTGGCTTATGGAAGAGGTAAAAGAACACTTGCTTAAATTATAAATTTGCCAATAGTATATTACTTTTTTCATTTGCGGTAATTTCACGGAACATTATCAGTATTTCATCAATCTTTTTACTACCCTCAATGTGGTTAAAGTCCCAATGGACAGCCCTTCTGTCCTCTAGCATATTTAACACATGGCTAATGGTAAGCTTGTTAATGTCCATAGCCGGATGAAAACTCCTCTCAGAACCATTGAGCACTTCTACAATTATTTTTGATTTTAAGAGCATGTTCAATATTTCGTGCACCACTTTAATAGGTACTTGCAATCTTTCTGCTATTTCTCCCTCTTTGGTCGGTGTTTTTGCTTCTGAAAAATCTTTCACGATAAAATGAGCGATCAGCAATGCCAACTTCTTTAAGTTGTACTCATTCAACTTTTCAGAAGAAAATTTTTGCCTATGCAATTTTTCATTCTGTATGGCATAGGTGTATGTAGCCCCAAAAACAACGATGAACCAACTAACTTGTAGCCAAACCAAAAAAAGCGGAAGCGCTGCAAAGCTCCCATAAATTGCATTGGCCCTTGCTGCACCTATCTGAAAGTTTACATAAATCCATTGAGTAATGATAAAGAGAGAACCAATGACAATACCACTCTGTATGGCTGCCTTCCAAGAAACATTGGTATTTGGCAACAGCATGTAGATCATAATCATGAGCAGCCATATTAATGCGAAGGATACAAATTCTAAAGAGAAAGTTATCGCAGTGTCTAGCACTCCAAACATATTTATATTGTCTGTCGCACTTTCTACGCCAGAAATAACAAATACAGATATGCTGCTAGAAATAACAAACAATACTGGCGCAATGACAACAAAGGAAGTATAATCGGTAAATTTTCTATAAAAAGGCCGTGGTGTGTCTATATCCCAGGCTTTGTTAAACGCGTCTTCTATAAAATTAAGAAGCTTTAGTACACTGTAGAACACAATCACAAACCCGATTCCAGCTACGATACCCCCATTGGTATTTTCCAACATAGATCTTGAAAATTCGATCAACTTCTCGACTACTTCTCCCTGTCCGTATAAATTTTCTCTTATCTGCTCTTCCAATATACCATCTATGCCAAAACCTTTTGCCACGCCAAAAGCCATTGCTAAAACAGGTACAATAGAAAGTAAGGTAAAAAAAGTAAGCGCCGATGCACTTAAATTACCTTCTTGCTTTACATACCTTTTTGTTGCGATGAAAATGATTCTTAATTGTTTATAAAGTTGCTTTTGTAATGGGTATAATGATTCGTTATCAGCATCCCAAATATCTTTATTAAAAAAGTTGGTAATTTTTTTGATTAGCCTGTTCATGGAAATTAAAAATTAAAATAGCTATAAAACAGGTACGCAACCCCTTAAGTCAGTTTTATAACAAGATGTATCATAGTGGAAAAATCTATTCGAAATCTTGGGTATTTCTCAAAAGTTAAATGTTGATAAGTTAAGCGTTATTTCACTATCTGTAGATAGAATGTTAGGCATTAGCTTAACAACTCACTTTTTGAGGAAAAGATCATTAGTCAAGTTTCATCTATAATTATAAGTGCTTGTAAAGCTTTACTGATTGAAAATGTCTGTACACCACTTGTTTAAAGAGTTTCTTGGTTACGAAACATGATTTCCCCTACTTTTCTTAAAAGTTTTGAAACAGAAATAAATAATTTTTTAAAAAATCATTTTAATAATTTTCTGTTTAGTAAATAATAAGCAATAAATACATTAAATCAAGTCTTGCCATTGGCAAAATCAATTTAGTTATAGAATCGCACATTTTTTTATAAACAAATTTTTTCTTTTGCTCTTTAACAGAACCTATATCAATCAGTTTTTTTTGGCGGCTTTAGTGTTGGTTTTTCTCAACAGTTTGGAAGGTTACTCCCAAATTGTTATTAATGGCAAAAAAACGATTCCCATTACTGATGGCCCAAGACTTAATATATCTAAAAGAAAGAAGGTAAAGATTTTTAAGAGGTCCAATAAACTGAAAACCAAAGGCTCAAGCACGGTTCCAAACTTAAAGGGGCAGTCGCGTTTTAAAGGCTCGATAAGACTGAATAAGATTAAGAGAAGAAAAAACAAGGCAGCATTATTTAGGGGTAATATCAAAGATAGAAGTAGCGGCAGTTCTTACGATATTGCCAGAAACTACAAGGGAAATTTTAAGGTGCGCAAAGGAAAGACTAACCGTCGTACTATAAAAAGGTATAGTGGAAACTTTCTTGTGCAGAACAAGCGAAGAAAATCACTTAATAAACTTCGTCCTATCTATGTAAAAGTAGCTCCTAAAAACAAAAGAGGAAATGCTATAAAAAAATACTCTGGCAACATTAAGCTACGTAGACCAGGCAGTTTTAGACACGCAGGGAGCAATTACCGTGGCGATATTAGAATTAAAAAGAGCCGTATGGCTAGCCGTAGGCGTGCAAGATACCATGGAGGCCCTGTTAATCCTTTAGAGCGCGCTAAATATAGAAACCAACTGATCAAAAACTCTAGGCGCAAAGATGGCCAATATGGTAAAAGGCCTAAAAAGCGAAATCGCAAAAAAGTAAAGCTAAAATACGATACCAGAGAAGGTAGAATTTGGCAGGACCATTGATTTTCTACTTAGTACTCACAAGCTTTCAGATCATTTTTCACATAGTAAGGTTTGTAGTTTTTGGCCTCGGTATCCATACAACCGCAAAGGTTTAGTAACTCTATGTTCTTAAAATCGATTGGATGGCTTTCTGCTTGCAGGGCAATGTAACCCGAGGTTAAAATTTCCCCGTCTTTTTCAAGCCAATAGTTTTTGTCGTCTGCTACACCAAAATCTGCCCAATCGTCTCTATTGTTGGCATTGCTGATAAAACCACCTCCTACTTGTGGTTTGTCAAACTTAAGCACCGTATCTCCTTCAACCAAGAATGCCATGTACTCACCGCCCATTACTATAGCTTCAGCATGTACCCATTGGTCACCATGATAGGTTTCAGAACTAGAATTGATGCAATGTGTGTAATTAACGGTATCTCCCATAACCACCGCTGTGCCCGGTGTACAAACATTTGCAGTGGTTCGCTCACCTTCACCCAAGCCACCTAGTAGCTGCAGTTCAATCGAAACAGGAAAGTGCTGATCAAAATCGTTACTTTCAGCAGATTGCGAATGTAGCATTATACCGCTATTCCTGACATTCCAGCTTGCCCCACCCTTGGTTTGTTCACCCACAAATCTGTAGTCAAACTTCAATTTATAATAGTCATATGGCTGCTCATAGTACAGATGCGCATATTTATTATCAAAGGTTTCGTAATTATCATAGCTGATGCGCAAAATGCTGTCTTCTACGTAAAATGTATTTTTGAAATTGCGGTTAAGTTCTTCCCCTGCAAATTTTATTGTCCAACCGCTAAGGTCGACTCCATTAAATAAGGAGACCCAATCCTCTTTTACTTCAACTTTTTCCGTTTTTTTAGACTGGCAGGCAATTAAGGCAAAAGTTATTATCAGAAATAATACTGTATGTAGACGCATTTTCTTTTTGCTTTAAATATAAAGCAAAATCTGAATCTCATGCCTCAAATTTTCAGTAAGGTATTTTCTAATAGTTAAAAAAAAGAGCCTTAAAAGGCTCTTAAATCTCAAATGTTATTTACGTAGAACCGCATTTTTCCAACAATCTCATCTTTGCAATAAGCTGGACAAATGAGGTAACCCGCATTTTCTGGATATGGCTTCTGACCAAAGGCAAACTGATCCCCATCTAAATAAGTATAGGTATAACCTAAGGCGTCTAAAACCGCTTTTTCTGCAGCCCAAACCCATTCCGGAATATTCTTCTTCATGATCAAGGCCACATCGTATTTACCCGTAGCTAAGCTGTGCAGCCTTGAATCTGACTCTACCTTGATTTTATCATCAGAAATACCGATAGACTTGAGTAATTTTAGATACTGCATGCTATCGCCTTGTTCAGGATACCCATACACCAAATCTTCTACCTTTTTTACAGGTATCTTAGGCAACTCTTTTGAGGTGCCGTTCTTGGTCATTTTAACGGTCTCATCAATGATTACACTATAGGTAACATCTTTTTTAGGATAACTTACAATGCTGGTAATGAGGCCATCTTTGGGATCAAAAAAGGCTCCCCTAAAACTAAAGCCACTCTTTTTTTGAATGTATTGATCTGAATTGCAGATTTCATCTATAATGAAGTAGCTTTCGTGGGGCACAATCTCTTTATGCCTTGAGTGCTCAGAGATAAACATGTAATAAGGGTAGTTCTCAGCAATTTTTTGATTGATCAGTAAATTGACTTCTTTATCTACTTCGCTGTAAATTTGACCGTTTGGTAGAGACTTTACATCATGCTCTTTTTCAAACTTATCTAACATTAACTTTGAAGTTTCATTAGACAGATTATCTAAAAATTTTGCAAGACTCTTATAATAACTTTGCATAGTATTGGGTGGGTGCTTAAGTTAAAAAAATATGGTGCGTTAAATATCCTTGTAACGGAAAAAACTTACACGTATTATATAAATCTTATAACTTACTCCCACATTTATTGCAATAGATTGCATCAAAGTCATGACCTTCGGCAGAGCAAGAGGGACAGGCCTGCGTACTAACGGGCATCTCGTTACTCTTGGCCAATTCTACAGAGACTATACCCGTTGGAACCGCCAATATGCCATAACCCATGATCATAATAAATGCAGCAATAGATTGCCCAAGCACAGTGTTAGGAGCAATATCTCCATAGCCCACTGTGGTGAGTGTTACTATGGCCCAATAAATACTCACGGGTATGCTAGAAAAGCCATTTTCTTCACCTTCTACTAAATACATTATCGTGCCCATGATTACGGTAATACAAAGGACTGTAACGAGAAAAACAATTATTTTTCTACTGCTGGCCTTTAAAGCGGTTGCCAATTGCTTGGCCTCGCCAATGAAATGTACCAATTTGAAAATCCTGAAAATACGTATCAAGCGCAATGTTCTTATCACCAAAAGAGATTGCGCTCCTACAATAAAGAGACTCAAATAAGTGGGCAGTATAGACAACAAATCCACTATACCGAAAAAACTAAACATGTATTTGCTTGGCCGTAAAACAGACATTAGCCTAGCGAGGTATTCTAAGGTAAAAAGAAAAGTAAATACCCACTCTAGCACCAATAACCAATCGCCGTACTTCTCTCTTATGGAGGCCACACTATCCAAACTAACGATGACCACACTAATAATAATGGCAATGATCAAGGCCACATCAAAAGTCTTACCCCAAAAGGTATCTGCTTCGAAAATTACTTCGTGGGTCGCTTTTCTCCAGCCGGTAAGTTCTTTGTCCTTTCTGGTATTCATCGGTTATCTTCTCAAAAAGTACTACTTAAGCAACAATTTAAAAATCTTTGAACAAAAATACTTTTATGGCAATGAAAAACTGTTTATTCTGCGAAGAATGAATTTTTTAAAGTATATTACCCAATATTTTTTACGAATTGATTACTTTTATAGGTAATACTGCTTACATACCAGTGTTCTGAATCCATCTGATTAGCACTTCCAAATATTCCTATTAATTAAAGAATCCGCGTACCCTTGAAGCTTAGCACAAAGGTCAACTACTTTGAATAAAAGATAATTTTGAAACTTAAACTATTTCAGATAAATGCATAGTGCGCAACTACGACAGATTTGCTTTTTATCATTGCTACTTCTGTCTTTCAACACTGTACTTTCACAACAATTTACCGAGAAAGCCAATTCTTATAACATAGATTTAGATGGGCAAAAAGATGGTGGATTCTCTTTTGGAGACTTAAACAATGATGGTTTTTTAGACTTGGTTGTCAATACCTCAGAAGACGATGCCGCACACAGAACTCGGGTGTACTTCTTCAACCCTCAAACTCAAGTTTTCGATGATGTAACCTTAGAGAAATGCCCCGCATGTGCTTCAGAGCAAGCAGGCAGTAATTTTACTGAGCGTTCTTTAGTTATTGCCGACTTTAATAATGATGGCTACAAAGATTTTGTAAGAAATAATTCTAAAAGGCTAGATGTTTTTCTTAACAACGGTGCAAACAGCGGATTTACTTTTGGTGTAGGCCCAACCTTAGAGCCTAATTTCTTTTTATTTACCACAGACCTCACCAGCGACAACCCACCCAATGGCATAACCAATGGCATGAACACAGAAGGCATTGGCGTGTTGGACTACGATAACGATGGTTGGTTGGACCTCTTTATTGAGAACCACAACTGGGGCATGGAAATCTACAGAAATACTGGCGATGCAGACAATCTGTTCGAATATGTTTCTCCTGAAGTTACAGGCTTGCCCGCCGGTGTTGGCGCAGAAGTAAACGATAACTTTGGAGAGAGGGTCAGCGGTGATTATGCTGCTGTAACCGACTTTAACGATGATGGCTACATAGACATAATCGCTAGAAAAAGCAGCGGTATAGATTTCGATTTGATGCAGAGAGACCCCAATGGTATGGGCTTTATAAATGGGCAAGACATTCAAGATGCCTTTAACTTAAACAAAGGAGGTGTAGCTTTTCATGATTTTGATAACGATGGCGATTTTGATTTGATATGGACTGAGGCAAAACAAACCTTGCTTTACGAGCAAACTCCCGATGGTTTTACAGAAATTACGCCTGAACGCTCAGGCCTAGATGTGAGCCAAGCAACAAAAATTGATGGTGTAGCCGCCGGAGATGTAGACAATGATGGAGATATTGACATTTTTTTAACCGATAGCTTAGGGAGTAGCTTTTTGTTCATCAACCAATTGAACAGCAGAGAAATCGGAGAAAATACTGGGACACCCCTAACTTTTGAACGCAACAATTTGGGCATTGACCTACAAGCCGATGGTGAAGGTTGCCTATTTGTGGATTTTGACAATGACGGCGACCTTGACTTATATGTGAACGTGAAAGAAGGAAGAAACCAATATTGGGAAAACAATTTGGCCGACAATGGCAGCGATGATTTTTTAAAGGTAAATGTATTTGAGAACCGAATCGAGGAAGACAGGTATGCCCTAGGAGCTACTTTAACTTTAAAAGACATATGTGGCGATATAATCAGTGGCATCAGAGAGGTAAATGGTGGTAGCGGACACGGTACACAAGATCCTTCTGAAGTAATGCTTACACTTCCAAACCTCACTCAACAACAGTATATACTTAATGTAAAATACCCTGTTTACAACGGAAGCAGAAAAGAAATCGATTTACTCATAGAACCGGGCGTAAAATCAATCGATGTGTTTCCTGATATGAGCAGTACAGCAATCGCCGACGTCAATTTTAAATTGAATGACGATGTATTTGAGTTGGTCAGCAGTGCTGAGCTGACAAGCAATCTACTAGTAAATGACACATTAGTTTTCTGCCCTGAAAGAAGCATAAGACTTTTAGACAATTTTTCTTCCCTTGGCGAAGCAAGCATTTTAGCAGACGGCAGTTTTTCTTTTATTGCTAATGATACAAGCGCTGATTTTTCTGCCACTTTTTCTTACGAAGTACAATGTGATGCTTGCGCATCCAAAAAAGATACAGCAAACATCACTATCAATTACCTTTATGAAGATGACCCTGGTGGAAGCGATTGCCCTGATTTTGCTCTGATAAATCCTATATTCAAAACAAAAGACTGTCTTTCTCCATTAGAAAGCCAAATTGCTGTACCTGCCTCTTGCGATAGCATATCAATCAGTATTTTACAAACTACACTACACGGCACCTTTACTTTGCTAGATGACCAAGGAAATTTTAGCTATGTTTTAAGTGAAAGCGACTTTATCGGTACGGATAGTCTTACCTATTCAGTGTTGTGCATTACTGATGAATGCGAAAAAATAGAGTCGACCACTATTTTTATAGATATACTCCCTGAGGAAGCCTCAATTCAACTCTCCGATGATTTGATTGATGCGACCACGAGCAATATTTGTGGTAATAGCGATCTGTCTTACAATATAGCCGATAATGATGTTTTTGAAAATTGTGTCTCTACTGTTTTCGAAATCATTGAAGCACCTGAACAAGGGGAGGTAAGCATAGACAACGAAGGTAATATCAACTACACTTTATTAAATAAAAGTTTTAAAGGAACCGATAACTTTACCTATAAAGCTACCTGCGAGAGTTGCGATAACTTGGCAGATACTGCAGCTGTTCAAATAGAAATAGATTGCACTACACCACCAACAGTAACAGATTGCGATACCTTGTTTGTAAGCGACCAATCTTTTAAAACCAAGGGCTGCCTTTCTCCCTTAAAGGCGAGCTTAAATTTAAGCAATATTATTTGTGATGAAATCCAAATAGACGCGGTTATACCTGCAAAACACGGAGATTTACAGTTTAGCGACGTAACAGGAGAGTTCATTTATACACTTAACGACTTAGATTTTGTTGGTAGAGACTCGGTTACTTATTCACTTAAATGCAGCAGTGAAATCTATTGCGATAGCATAGTAGAAAGTAAAATCTTTATTGATGTTTTACCTGAGGAAGCCTCTATTTTATTAGTAGATGATTTGCCCGATGACATAGGCAAATTCAATACTTGTGCAGATACCATTTTTACTTTCGATGTAGGCGCCAATGATCTTTTTGAGAATTGCGTTTCACTAGATTTCGAAATAGTGGCCATGCCTAAACAAGGAAGTGCGATCATTGATGATTTAGGCCTAGTAAGCTATACTTTAACCGAAGAAGATTTTATAGGATTTGATACCCTAAGCTATAGCGTTACTTGCGAAAGCTGCGAAAACTTGACCGACACAGCGGTGGCAATAATTGAAATTACACGTGAAAATGGAGTTTTAACACTTTTCGACGATTTGCCAAACGATTCATCAGGTGTATTAAATACCTGCGTATCAGATACATTAGTTGTTGATGTTACAGCGAATGATACCATAGAAAACTGTCAATCAACCACTTTCCAAATTGTTGACCAACCAGTAAATGGCCAGGCAAGTATTGATGGAAACGGCGAATTAACTTATGTTTTAGAAACTGCAGACTTTACCGGATTCGATACCTTAAGTTACTCGGTTACTTGCCAAAGTTGTGAGATACTAAGCGATACCGCCACAGTAGTGGTAGAAGTTGTTACCGAACCGGGCAAGTTAGTATTGTTAGATGATTTGCCTCCAAATACCGGAACTTTCAATACATGTGCAGCTAATGAATACTCTTTTAACGTATCAGAAAACGATACTACAGAAAACTGTAGCAATACTTTTTTTGAGATAGTTAGCCAGCCTACCAATGGCATAGCCAGCATAGACCAAAACGGCATTGTAAGCTATACCTTGAGCAATGAAGATTTTGTTGGCTTAGATACCTTAAGCTATGCAGTTACCTGCGAAAGCTGCGAAACGCTTACAGATACTGCAGTCGCTGTTATTGAGATAATTAATACCAACCAACCTATCATACTTTTAGACACAACGCTTTTTACTTCTTGCGAAACCGATGAGGTTCTTTCTGTTTCTTTAGGTCTAGAAAATCTATTTGAAAACTGTGATAGTGGCACAGTAGCTATTATCCGAGAAGCCACAGAGGGAGAAGCACAAATAAATGAAAACGGCACATTCACTTATAATCTACTTTCAGATACATTTAGTGGTGTAGATACCATTACTTACGAGGTCTTCTGCAAAGGTTGCGAAGAACAAACAGTATCAGCCTCGATATTTGTGGAAGTTGAATGCGAAGTCTGCGAAGACATTTCAGTAGAAAACCAAACATTTGAAATTGAAAGTTGTGGTAATGAAATAAACGATCAACTCGATCCTTTGGAGGGTTGCAATACGGTTTCTTATACTGTAATTACACCTCCAAATCAAGGCTCATTTACCTTTAGTGGTAATGATGATGGAAGCTTTACATATATTCTTAACAACCTAGAGTTCAATAATATTGATTCTGTGCTTTATCAAATTACCTGCGTAAAAGATTGCGGTGAAAAATCAACCACAGCCACCATTTATTTCGACCTCACCAATAACACCCTAGAAATACCTGTAATTACCAAATTGGTAACACCAAACGGCGACGGCTTTAATGATTTCTTGAGAATCAATAACATTGAATGTTATCCTAACCATGTATTTAAGGTATTTAACCGATGGGGTAACTTAATTTTCGAGACAGACGACTATGAAAACACACCTGAAAAAGGATGGTCGGGTCAGGTAAATAAAAATACAAGCATTGCCCCAGGCTCATTTGTTGGCGATGGCACCTATTTCTGTGTCTTAGAATTTGGAAATGGCAATGATGTTTCAGAATATGTAGAAATTAGAGGCTCTGACCGCTAACATAAAAATTTAAAAATGAAAAAATTTACCACTACACTTTTTAAAATTGCTCTTTTATTAGGTCTTTGTGCAAGTAATGGATTTGCACAACAAGATCCCATGTACACACAGTACATGTTTAATGGACTTGTCATCAATCCTGCTTATGCTGGTATACACGAGTCTATTTCGCTTACAGCAGGTACGAGAATACAATGGACAGGCAGTGGTTCAGAAAAACCCTTTACCAATACTTTTTCGGTGCATAGTCCTATACAAGAACGCTTGGCCTTAGGCGCTACTTTTATTGATGATCAAATAGGTAGAACCAATAGAGACCGACTGAACTTAAATTTGGCCTATAGAATACCGATGGGTTTGGGCAAACTTGCCTTCGGACTTTCAGGAGGATTTATGGCATATAACCTTTCTGCATATTCGGCCACAGAAGTAGGCGACCCAAATGATCCACTCAATGCTTCTTTTACTACTACTGAGCCCGAAATAGGCGCAGGTGTGATGTATTATACCGATGTGTTTTTCTTGGGTGTTTCTACCAATAATTTTTTGAGTAGCCAAGTGGATAATAACGAAGCGGCCATGCCTTTTTTTCAGACCGAGCAACACTTTATGGCCTATGCCGGCTATGTTTTCAACCTTAATGAAAATGTAAAACTCAAGCCCAATGTATTGCTTAAATATGTGGATGGCGCTCCTATACAGATGGACATCAATGCAAATGCCCTTTTTTATGATCGCTTTGGTGTAGGTGTTTCGTATCGTTCTTTAGATGCACTGAGCATTATTGGTGAGCTACAATTTCCTGATACTTTTTTTAGGCTTGGTTACTCATACGATTTGGTACACACCGATTTGTTTGGCCAACAATTTGGCACCCATGAAATAACCTTAAACTACAGATTTGGCATCCGCAAAAATGTATTGCTAACACCAAGGTATTTCTAGAATAGCTTTTAATACATCTTATGTTTTTAGGTTAAATTTTAACTAAAAGGATGCAGTTTTTAAAGTCAGGTTGACAAGTTATGGATGGTTAAGAGAAGCACAAAAGTGCAAATTACCACCTGCTTTTTTTTAGATAGTGTAGTATTTAATGCGCTTATGTTCTATCTAAAGGATATACAAAAACAAGTATTGTTGGAGAACTATTGAACCAACAAAAAAAGAAAACCATTAAATGAATGCCTTTTATACTAAGGAGGCTTGTTCTTTTTCTACAATATGCCCAATCACCTCAGACAAACCATTGTTATAAACAGGCTTAGTCAAGCAGTAATCAGCACCAGCATCTATAATCCTTCTCTTTTCAGTTTCAATGGTGAAATTGATTACCGCCACTACAGGTAGTTTCTCTGACTTCTTAATCACTTTATTAATTTTTGAAGCCACCTCATCCACTTTTGCGTCGGGGAGGTTGTCGCTGATCATGGCTAAGTTGTAAGAATTTGTGGCGAGCTTATTTAATAAATCCGTACTGTTATTGACTATTTCTGTCTCCCAACCTCTGCGAGAAAGCATAAGTTGCATGTGTTTGGCATCGATAGTACGTAGATCAGCGATAATTGCTTTGCGATGATTCTTCATTAATATATAACTTTGCTAATAATTAATAGAACTATTCTGAGTTTATAAAATTAAATAAATTATCCAAGAGTGTTGAATCTTATTAACAAAAATTGTGATTTTGCAACATTTTTTAGCTGATAAGGTATTTTTACTCTATAAACCCCAGAAATTTTTCGATAAGCTAATATGCCCATAAAAAGGCGAGGAAGATGGCCAACCAAAGCCCATCCATAAAATGCCAATAAATTGAGAGCATTTTTATCCTCATTTTTTCATAAGGGCTTGTACTAGTAACCAGTGCATGTACAGGATCATTATCTGCCCTATAGGCTATAAGGTAAACTCTAATGATAAAAATCATTCCCCCGAGCAGGTGTAAACCATGCAAACCAGAAATAAGATATATAAATGATGAAGATTTGTTTTTACCGCTGAAGAAAAACTCACTGTCATGTAACTCTGACCAACCTACCAATTGTAATAGGCAAAAGATAAAACCAAGCACAAAGGTGATTTCTAAGCTACGCCTCAACTTGGTGGTTTGTTCAGAAGCATAATATTGTTCACATTTATACACGGTAAAACTACTTACCATAATAGCTATGGTACTCAGAATAAAAGCCTTGGGCAACTGGTAAGTAAGCGCCGGGTTTTTGGCATCGCTCGTAAGCAAAAAAGAAAGGGTCAAAAAAAAGAAAATCAAAAAAACACCTAAAATAATTAAATAGGTGAGCAACATGTGGGGGTGTAATTGCTCAATCTTTTTAAATGTAGATATTTTATCTTTAGCTGGTTTATGATGGTCTTTTCGCATAACTTTTCTTTATGCACATAAAGTAAATGTTTGCCTAAAAGTTTGCTTTATTTAAGATAAACACTGTAAGGCTGCCCTGTTTCTAGTTTTACTTCTATGTGTTGGTTAACAGTGGTAGATAATTCATAGCCTACAAAAGTTGCTTCAACAGGAAAAGACAGGTGGTTTCTGTCCACAATAACGGCTACTTGTATTTTTTTTACAGGGACTTTAAGAAATGGTCTCAAGCTATATACTATTGTTTTTCCAGTATTTAATACATCATCAGCTATTACGATCACCTTGTTGGTAAAGTCCATTTCTGAATCACTTATTTCCACATCACTTTGTGTAGGTGACGCTTTGTCTAATTTTATCTTAATTAATTGATGAGAGATGGGCGCTACTTTTTGAAACTCGGCTGCTAATATTTCTGCAAAGAGATATCCTGTATCGTAAATGCCCGCAAAAATAATCTCTTCTTCTTCAAAATTATTCTCGTACACCTCGTATGCGATCCTTCTTATTTTATTGAGCGTTTGTTGGTGGTCTAATATTAAGCTGTCTTCTTGTATCATAATTTAAAAAGTATATAAACCTTTTCGTATTTAAATTCTTACTTATAAACTACTCGCAAAATACCATGCGATGAGTAAATTCAAAATACTAAATTTTGTTGCTAAAGGTGCTAAGACCTTCACTTAAAATTTAAAGATAAACCCGCTAAGGCTAGATAACAACTTAAAAGCACACCTATCATTCGTTTGTTAAAAACCTACTTTGATTGAAGAATAAAAGCTAATGGTTGAAATCATTTGTGAGAGGTAAGCACTTAGGTTAACTTGTGGTGGTATATTTCTATGACCCATGCAAGCTTACTTAAAAAAATACCGCAAGCGCTATACTCACCTAATTTTTTGGTTTGGCTTTTTTATGGTATTTGTTTTTTTCTGGTCTGCTAGGCTAGAGTTGGTAGATGCATTATTGAGAAGTACGATAGTGACCGTTTTGGAAGCCTCAGTGGCATATTTTAACCTATTGGTATTAGTGCCACGCTATTTTATGAAAAAGCGGTATGTTTTATATGGGTCTATTGCATTGTTAATGGTACTGTTCAGTGTGGTCATTTTACAGTTTGCCAGCCCTTTACCAAGCAGAGAAAGCATGATGCCCAAACCAAGAAGGTGGCAACAAGAACAACAAATCCAAAATGATACGAGTCAAGTTTCTGCCACGGATAGCTCAGAACCAAGAAGAAGAATTAGAAAGGGAAACATGCGCTCAGGACCAAGGCCAGAAATTTTGATGCATTTGGCAAGGCAAGCCCGAAACCTGTTCAATGCCTTGCTCACCATTGGTGTAATTTTAATGAGTACGGCCATTGGCGTATCTCAAATAGCTTTTGAAAAAGAAAAAGAAGCCACGTTATACAAATCTGAGAAAGTTCAGGCTGAAATGAAATTTCTTAAATCTCAGATCAATCCTCACTTTTTATTCAATGCTTTAAACAGTGCCTATACCTTGGCCTACATTAAAGCAGAGGAGGCGCCGAAAGTAATCTTGCGAATTTCTGATATGCTAAGGTATTTAATTTATGAGTGCGAGGCAGAAAAAGTACCCTTAGAAAAAGAAATCACCTACATAAAAAATTACATTGCCATACAGCAAACCCGATTAGAAAAGCCTGAAAATGTTCGGTTAACTTGGGAGCTGGACAGTGCCAACCCCATGGTCGCCCCCATGCTTTTTATTCCTTTTATAGAGAACAGCTTTAAACACAGTAACATAGAAAACACCGAAACAGGCAGCATAGAAATACTTTTTAAGACATTAGAAAATACCATAGATTTTTCTGTGACCAATAGTTTGCCACAAAAAAATTACACCAAAGACAAAATAGGCGGCATTGGGCTAGAAAATGTGAAGAGAAGGTTAGAAATGCTTTACCCAAAAAAGCATCAACTAAACATAGAGCAAACTGAAACTCAGTTTTTAGTGAAATTAAAATTAGAGTTGTTATGAAAAGAACCTGTATGGTAGTGGACGATGAAGTACTCGCCATTACGCTCCTCAAAAAATATATTGAAAATATTCCAGCACTCACCTTAGTGGCTAGCACAACCGACCCAATAAAAGCTGTAGAATTGCTAAAAGAGGAACCTGTAGATATTTTATTCTTAGACATACAAATGCCTGGATTAACTGGTCTTGAGGTACTGGCCGCCCTTCCTCAAAAACCTGTGGTTGTTTTCACTACGGCCTACTCTGAGTATGCCTTAGAAAGTTATCGATTAGATGTAACCGATTATTTACTCAAACCCTTTTCGCCTGAGCGATTTAGAGAGGCGGCAGATAAGGCACTAAAACTTATTGAGCTTAAAGAAAAGGCTTTAAACAAGGCCGGCGAGATTTCTATGCATACCGAAAAGGAATATATCATCGTAAAAGCCGATCATAAACTATACAAAATCAAATTTGGTGATATCCGATTTATAGAAGGTTTAAAGGAATATGTTTCTTTTTACACCAAAGAACAGCGGATAATTGCCCTAGAATCTCTTAAGAATTTAGAATCTTTACTCCCCGAGCAGCAGTTTTTAAGAGTGCACAAATCGTACATTGTTGCGATAAATGAAGTAAAGGCTTTAGAGGGCAATTTACTAGATATCGGAGACAAAAAAATTCCCATCGGTAAAACTTACCGACAGGAAGCCGTCAAAAAAATTTTTGGGGAGGAAGTATGATCAAATGCTACTAATCACCATATCTCGGTTAATTTTTTTAACCAGACCCTGCAATACTTTACCTGGGCCAGACTCAATAAATTCTGTAGCGCCGTCTGCAATCATTTGGTTTACAGATTGTGTCCAACGCACCGGCGAGGTTAGCTGACTGATTAAATTGGCCTTAATTTCTTCTGCACCCATATGGGCCTTAGCATCCACGTTTTGATAAATGGGGCAAACAGATTTTGTAAAAGCTGTGCTCTCAATAGCCGCTGCCAATTCTTCTCTGGCAGGTTCCATAAGGGGTGAGTGGAAAGCACCACCTACAGGTAGGACCATGGCTCTACGGGCTCCTGCTTCTTTAAGCGCATTACAAGCTTTTTCAACGCCTTCATTAGAACCTGAAATTACCAATTGGCCAGGGCAATTGTAATTGGCCGCTACTACCACTTCATCTAT
>CAKZMZ010000023.1 GCA_937129345.1 uncultured Thalassovita sp.
AAGGGAAATTACCGATAATATTAAATCCATCAGAAAAATATTTATCGGTGTTCAACCTTAAAAAGTCTTCCTCAATGATTTGCTCTTGGGGCAGCCCTAGCTTTTCTTGCAGATAGCTTACCGACTCCTTATCGATTTCTATTACCTTAAAAGGGTTGGGCAATTGTTGCATGATCAAATGGGTGAGTACGCCCGTGCCAGGCCCGATTTCGAGTATAGGTGATTGGCCTAAATCAGCTTTAAAAGCATCTACAATATCCTGTGCTACTGCTTTATCTTTTAAAAAATGTTGGCCTAGGTGTTTTTTAGGTTTTACATACTGCATCTCGCAGAACTTAATTTGATTAATTTAATATATTTGGCAAATGAATGTACTGTGTATCAATAATATATAAGGGTATTGTTAGTATTTTTCAACATTTATGGATATTATATACGCTTAGATATACAGTAAGCTAGAGCATTAACTACTTGTAAAAGTACAAGAAACAGTGCAGCATCAAAGCGTACGTTTCTGTAACTGTTATTTTTTAATACTAAAAGGCTTAAGTTAAGATGGATAAATCAGCAGCGAAAAAAGATGGAAAGCCAAAGATAGGGATATCCATAGGAGATTTTAACGGCATCGGCCCTGAGGTAATCATAAAAGTCTTGTCCGATAACCGCATCAATAATATTTGTACACCTATAGTTTATGGATCAGGTAAGATTCTTACAAAGTACAAAAGACTCATTGGCATAGAACAGTTTAGCTACCATCAATACAATCCCAATAGTTATCTTAATGAGAAAAAATCCAATGTGGTTAATTGTTGGCATGAAAACCTTGAAATTGACCCGGGCAGGGTTACGGAGATAGCAGGGCAATGTGCACTGAAATCTCTGCAAAAATCTACTGAAGATTTAGAGAGTGGTTTTATAGATGCTGTGGTTCCAGCACCCATCAATAAAGACAATATTCAGCAAGATGAATTTAAATTTCCCGGACACACTGAATACTACGAAGAAAAATTTGGGGGTAGCGGTAAGTCTTTAATGATGATGGTAACCGAAAACCTGAAAGTAGCTATGGCAACCGGGCATGTTCCGCTGTCTAAAGTTCATGAGATGATCACAAAAGAGCACCTCACCAAAAAGATAAAGATTTTGCTCAAATCGCTTCAAGACGATTTTGGTATTATCAAACCTAAGGTAGCTGTATTGGGCCTTAATCCGCATGCAGGCGAAAATGGATTGTTGGGTAAAAAAGAGATAGAGGTAATTGGCCCTGTGGTTTCTGACTTTAAAAATAGAGGTAATTTAGTTTACGGACCTTTTCCGGCAGATGGCTTTTTTGGTGCCATGAGCTATCAAAAGTTTGATGCGGTGTTGGCCATGTACCACGATCAGGGGTTGATCCCTTTTAAAAGTATAGCTTTTGATAGGGGCGTGAATTATACTGCAGGTCTGAGCATAGTGCGTACCTCTCCCGATCATGGAACTGCCTATGACATTGCAGGTAAGAACATGGCTAGTCCTACCTCGTTAAGAGAAGCTATTTACTTGGCCTGCGATGTGGTTAGGGCTCGTACCAATAAGGTAAGCAACAGTATTAGAGTTGATAAGGATAAAAAAATGGCAAGGGCGAAATAGCAATTGCTTAGGTAAACAGCATTGAGGCTTACTTTTATCCTAAAAGGAAGATGGCTGTGGAAAGTTAGATGTTTATTTGTGGATTTGAGTATTTGTTTATACCACTACACTTAACATTTTGCATTGAATAAGTTATTCTATGGAAATCCTCTATTGTTCTTTAAAGGTTTTCATTTAGGGTATTGCTGATCAATCTTTACTTACCTTCGCTTGCTGTTTTTTTCCAACTGGTTTTTAAGTGCTCTCAAATCTTTGGGGTAGGGGCATGTCGCTGAAACTTCCTCTCCGTTTATGTCTTTAAAGCTAAGCTGATAAGCATGCAAGGCCACTCTACTTATCAGCGGTTGTTCCACTTTGTACTTGCCCAACTTATATTTGGCTTTGATTTGAGATAGGTAAAGATAATGCCCTCCGTATTGTTCATCGGCAATTATAGGAAATCTGAGGCTAGCCAAGTGTACACGTATTTGGTGCATTCTACCTGTTAAGGGTTTACATGCTACCAAAGTGTGCCTGTCAAATGTTTCAAGAGTGCTAAATATGGTAGTAGACTCTTTGCCCTCTTGTTTGTCTATCCTCACATGGTTGCTAGCGGTAGTGGCAATGGGTAAATTGCAAATAGTATCTTTAAATTCAGCAATGCCTTCTACAAAAGCATGGTACTTTTTATCTACTTTTCTTTTAGCAAACTGCCCCGAAGTATTTCTGTAAGCGTCAGGATTTTTAGCAATGGCCAAGGCACCTGAAGTTTCCTTGTCTAAACGGTGGCAGAGTTGGGCGTCTGCATGGTAGGCAACGGCCAATTCTTGAATGCTCATCCTGCTTACATCCCTTTCGTGTAGGGAGGCAACGCTATAAGGTTTGTTTATGATAATATAATTTTCGTTCTCAAAAACGATAAATTGATCTAATGACCTAACTTTCATGATATGATTATTTTGCAATTGCAAAACTAAGCAAATGCTTTAGAATGCCCCCTTGCTCTCTGAAATTAATGTATGACAATTGAGGCTCGGGCACGCCATTATAAAATAAAGGTGGAAAAGTGCCAGACCCAAGCTTTATAAAAGACAAGTGCTTTGAGAGCTAAAAGCTTGCGTGGTAAGAACAAAAAAAGCCGCAGTTGAGCGGCTATATATTTTTAAATTTTTTGCATAGTAGATTTGACTATGGATCAGCGATATCCAAAGCATGCTCTTACAACAAATCCTTTCTTTGTTTAGTCTAAAGTTAGACCTGTTAGGTTTTGCTGAGTAAGCGGTTTATTGATGTACTTCTTCACATAATCGTAGTTTTTGGATTTGTTAATATCCTGAGGGTTGATGGAAGAAGTAAGCATCACGATTTTGCATTTTCCTTTGGTGCTATCGCTCAACTTATCGAAAAGATCTAGAAACTGAAAGCCATCCATAAGTGGCATGTCAATATCAAGAAAAATAACCTCGGGCAGAATAGACATCGCGTCAACATGCTTTATCTTTTCTATGTTCTTTAAGAACTCAATAGCACTTCTAGCGCCTGAGTGTACGAAGATATTTTCACAGATATTAGATGCTTCTATCATTTTCTGATTGATGAGATTATCAATCTCGTTATCATCAATCAACATTACCGATTGGTATTTTTTGTCTGACATGTTTTATCTAAAAAATTAGGTAGATAGTTTAAAAAAGAATTATATGTTATTTAAGTAATTTATTTGGAAAATAAAAACTTTCATATTTCAAATTTAATCCCCTGAGCCAAAGGCAGTTCCTTACTATAATTAATGGTGTTGGTTTGCCTGCGCATGTAAAACTTCCATGCATCAGAGCCTGACTCTCTTCCACCACCTGTTTCTTTTTCTCCACCAAAAGCACCGCCTATCTCAGCCCCCGATGTTCCGATGTTAACGTTGGCAATGCCACAATCAGAACCTGCATGCGATAGAAAATACTCAGCTTGTTGCAGGTTATCGGTAAATATGGCCGAAGATAAGCCCTGCTTTACATCATTTTGAATTCTAACTGCGTTTTCTACGCTGCCTTCATATTTAATTAAATATAAAATCGGCGCAAATGTTTCTTCTTGTACTATCTTATAATGGTTTTTTGCTTCAACTATTGCAGGAGTAACATAATTACCAGAATTATAAGCTTCACCACTTAAAACTTCGCCACCCGCTAAAATATTGCCCCCTTCTTCCTTAACTTTCTCTAGAGCATTTGTAAAATTCTTTACAGCTTCTTGGTCTATAAGTGGGCCTACAAGGGTGTTGGGGTCAAGCGGATTGCCTATTTTGAGAGTACCATATACTTTTACCAGTTTCTCTTTAACTGTGTCGAATACCTTTTCATGTACGATGAGGCGTCTTGTAGAAGTGCACCTCTGCCCAGCAGTACCTACTGCACCAAATACAGCCGCTCTTATGGCCAACTCTAAATTGGCGTGCTCTGTCATGATAATAGCGTTGTTCCCGCCCAGTTCAAGCAATGATTTGCCCAAACGAGCATTTACAGCTTCACTCACTTTTTTGCCCATACGTGTAGATCCCGTAGCCGAAACCAAGCCCACTCTTTTATCATTGGCCATACGCGAACCAATCTTAGCATCACCCAAAACTAAATTAAAGATACCTTCAGGCATTTGGTTTCTTTCTAATACGCCAGCAACAATTTTTTGGCAGGCAATGGCTGTAAGTGGAGTTTTCTCAGAAGGTTTCCAAATCATGGCATTGCCGCAAACTGCAGAAATCATGGCGTTCCATGACCAAACGGCCACGGGGAAATTAAAGGCCGAAATAATGCCGACCAAGCCCAAAGGGTGGTATTGCTCGTACATGCGATGATCGGGCCTTTCTGAATGCATACTTAGGCCGTACAATTGTCTGGAAAGACCTACCGCAAAATCGCAGATATCGATCATTTCTTGTACCTCTCCTAAGCCTTCTTGCTCAATTTTTCCCATTTCTAATGAAACCAACCTGCCTAGTGCAGATTTATGCTTTCTCAGCTCCAATCCGATTTGCCTTACAATTTCTCCTCTTTGCGGGGCAGGGGTCTTTCTCCAAGTGAGAAATGTCTCTTGGGCGGTGCTTACTACCTTTTCATATTCTTCTTCCGAGGCCAACTCAACCTTTGCCAGCAATTCGCCGATTGCAGGAGAAATCACTTCTTTGGTTTGGCTGTTTTTCTTTTCGCCCCAGTTTTGTCCTGTGCTATAAGCAGGAGAAACGGAGGAAATCTGAAAGGTGTTCAATACCTCTTCTATGCTTTTTGTGTGTAAATTGGTTGTCATGTTGCTTGTGTTTTATGTGTTTTCAGTACTTTCACTGGCACCCAATAAAAATGCTTTGATGTAATCATCTATGCCGCCATCGAGCACATCTTGTACATTTGAGCTTTCTACACCTGTGCGCACATCTTTGATCAATTTATATGGATGCAATACGTAGTTTCTTATTTGTGAACCAAAATCGATTTTGAGTTTAGAGCTCTCGACTTTTTGTCTTTCTTGGTTTCTTTTCTCCAGTTCCATTTGGTAAAGCCTAGATTGAAGCATTTTCATGGCCTTCTCCTTATTCATAAGTTGTGAGCGGGATTCTTGGCATTCAATAATAATTCCACTAGGCTCGTGTTTCAATCGCACGGCAGTCTCTACCTTGTTTACATTCTGTCCGCCGGCACCACTTGCTCTAAAGGTATCCCAAGTAATATCTGCCGGGTTTACATCCACCTCTATGGAATCATCTACAACGGGGTAGACGAACACCGAGGCAAATGAGGTGTGCCTTCTGCCGCCGGAGTCGAAAGGGGAGATGCGTACCAGCCTATGTACACCAATTTCTGATTTCAAAAAACCGTAGGCAAAGTCACCGGAGAACTCAAGTGTTACAGATTTGATACCTGCCACATCGCCGGGCTGATAGTTGACTTCTTTGACTTTAAAGCCATTTTTCTCACCCCACATCAAATACATTCTCATTAGTATGGAGGCCCAGTCTTGGCTTTCTGTACCACCGGCGCCAGGATTGATTTCCATAATGGCATCGAGGCCGTCTTCTTCTCCACTGAGCATTTTTCTCACTTCGAGCGCTTCTATAGCATCGCCTAATTTTTTGGCGGCTTGTTCTACTTCCTCCTCACTGGCCTCTTCCATCTCAAAAAACTCATAGAGCGTTTCAACGTCGCCGAGTAAGGTGTTTACCTCTTCAAAATCTGTTACCCAGTTTTTTTTCGCTTTAATTTCTTTTAGGGTTTGCTCTGCTTTTTTGGGGTCGTCCCAAAAGCCGGGCTGAGCAGTAAGGGCCTCTTCTCTTTCTATTTCTAAGACTTTTTGATCGTAGTCAAAGATACCTCCTCAAAGCCGTTACGCGGGCTTTGTAATCCTTCAATTGGGATAAATTCATGGTGACAAAAAAGGTTTAACTAAAAAAAATATCAATCTGATAATAAAAACCACTAATTAATTATTCTGCAGAATTAGTGCAAAAAAGCTTTTCAAGAAATCGTTGTATGAAGTAATTTCTGAACGATAAAGACAATATGACAATATAATGTGCTAGTTTCTTATGAAAGAAGTCATCTGCAAATAATACAACTCTCTTAGATTTGAGCTTACATCATGTTCTCAGGTAATTTTGCTCCTGGATCGCCTGGTTTGGTTATATTTACTGCTTCTACGCCTTTTATTTCGGGTACAGCACTTAAGATAGATTGTTCTACTCCTGCTTTTAATGTCATGGTAGACATAGGGCAAGAACCACAAGCTCCCAAAAGCTCAATTCTAACGATGTTGTCTTCGGTTATCTCAAGTACACGCAAATCACCGCCATCTGTTTCTAGATATGGCCTTATATTTTTGAGCGCTTCCTCAACCCTCTCATGTAGTACAGTCATTTTTTGTTCTTCGCTCATTACAATTGTTATCAATTCTTGCCAAAATTAAAAAGAATCTACCAATTTCTTCTACTTTAAAGCTGTTGAATTTCCACCTTCTTCGTCTTTTCAAAGTTGGCATTTCTTACGGCTACACTTCTGGCCAATTCTGAAGCGATGTGGTTAAAAGCCT
>CAKZMZ010000024.1 GCA_937129345.1 uncultured Thalassovita sp.
CCTTCAGGTAAGTTGCCTGTTACCTTCTACAAATCGGTTAATGATTTGCCTACCTTTACAGATTACAATATGGATAACCGTACTTACAAATACTTTAAGGGCGATGTACTGTATCCATTTGGGCATGGCTTAAGTTATACTCAATTTGAATACAGCGATTTACAATTGCCAGAAAACATTAACCCCGGTGAGTCTGTAACGGTGAGTGTGACCGTAAAAAATACGGGTGCTATGGCAGGAGAGGATGTGGTGCAATTGTACCTTACGGATAGTGGGGAAAACGAGGCTTCGCCCATACGCGCTTTAAAGAGGTTTGCTAGAGTTAGTTTAGAACCCGGTGCCTCTGAAACAGTGAGTTTCACACTTTCACCAAAGGAATACGCCAGCATACAAATGGATGGCACCGTGTTGATCCAGCCTGGAACTTTAGCAATAAGTGTTGGCGGAAAACAACCTGGTTTTTCTGGCAATGCCGATGCGGGCAGCACCCAATTGGTAAGCGGTAAAATACAAATAGGTGGAGAAGCCATGGAATTGGCAATGAATTGATACCATATCAAATACTCAAAAAAAAGCCCCTTTAGGAAGTTTCCTAAAGGGGTTTACATTTTTGAATAAATCAAGCATTAGCCCATTACAATATCCTTTTGTGCAAAAGGCTGACTATACAAGCGTTTACTTGTTGCCTTGTATAAAGCATTTGCAAGTGCACCCATAACAGGTGGTAATGAAGGCTCGCCCAAACCTGTTGGATCAATGCCGTTGTCTACAAAGAAAGTCTCAATTTCCATAGGAGCCTCTCTTAAGCGGATCAAACGGTATCTATCAAAGTTTTCTTGATCTGCTTTGCCATCGGTAAAGGTAACTGCACTGTACATGGCATGGCCTATGCCATCGATAATACCGCCCTCAATTTGGTTTTTGGCACCTTCAGGGTTTATAACAATACCGCAATCGGCAGCGCACCATACTTTTTTGATTTTAGGTTTGCCATTTTCTTCAATCACATCAATTACCTGTGCTACATAAGAATTATGGCAGTAATAAGCAGCAACGCCTCTGCTAACGCCGGGCATTTCTTTGCCCCAACCTGCTTTTTCTTTTACCAATTTAAGTACACCCGCATAGCGTTCCGGATCGTAATCGTTGTTGTCACCGATTGGGTTTTGTATGGCCCTTTCAAATAGAGCTAAGCGCATTTCGATTGGGTCTTTACCAGCTGCCTCGGCCACTTCGTCTAAGAAAGATTGTTCGGCGCCTGCCACAAAGTTGGAGCGCGGAGCACGCCAAGCACCTGTAGAAATGTTGGATTCAACATTGATGTTTTCTGCGAGGTAATTATCTACAGTGCCTGCAGGGAAACGGTTAGCGAAAACTGGCCCGCCATGAATACCCGCACCTCTTACATGAAATGCCGTAAGATTGTTGTTTTCATCTAGTGCTGCCCTGTAAGTGATTTTATATGCAGGTCTGTAAGTACCTTGTGTCATGTCGTCTGCGCGTGAATAAACCAATTTTATCGGTGCATTCATCTTTTTAGAAATCGCTGCAGCCTCTAAGCCAAAGTTACCGTAAAGTCTTCTACCAAAACCACCTCCCATACGGGTCATGTCCACGGTGATTTTATCAAGTGGCATCTTTAGCAAGCTAGAGATACTTTTTCGCATGCTTTCGGGTGTTTGTATAGGTCCTACCAATTCTGCTTTGTCTGCAGTTACATGAGCGAAAAAGTTCATCGGCTCCATGGTATTGTGCGGTAAGAACGGCGCACTATAGATTTTTTCTATCACCTTGGCGGCGTTTTTAAAGGCGGTTTCTGGGTCGCCATCCTTTCTGGCTGGTTCATCAGCTGAAGACAGGATCGCTTTTTCCAAAGCGTTTTCATGGTCTTCTGAGCTCTCGCCCGGTGTTACGGTTTCCCATTCTACTTTTACAGCTTCCTTGCCTTTCATGGCTTGCCAAGTATTATCGGCAACAATGGCAATCAATTCGGGGAAGGCGTTAATGTCTGACCATTCTTTTTCTTCAGGGGCAGTATCTACCCTAAATACATCTTTTACGCCATTTACCTTAAGGGCTTCGCTTGCGTCAAAACTTTTGATTTTCATACCAAAAGCAGGCGGATGTATGATGGTAGAAATAAGCATGCCTTCACGCTGTATATCTAAACCAAATAGTGGTTCCCCTTTAATTATTTTTGGACCATCTACGTTTTTGGTAGGCTTTCCAATGATTTTAAAATCTTTGGGGTCTTTGAGCTCAATGTTCTCGGGTACTTCAATCTGAGCGGCACTATTGGCAATTTCTCCATAATTTACAGATTT
Source organism: uncultured Thalassovita sp. (assembly GCA_937129345.1). Lineage (GTDB taxonomy): Bacteria > Bacteroidota > Bacteroidia > Cytophagales > Flammeovirgaceae > Chondrinema. The sequence continues at coordinate 2,325 of CAKZMZ010000024.1, forward strand.
GCCAGAAGATTTGTGGTAGATAACGCCTTTATCGGTCGTTAGCTCTTCAATGGGCACTTGCCATTGCTTTGCAGCAGCTTCTAAGAGCATTCGCCTGCCGGTGGCTCCAGCCATTCGCAAACCTTGCCATCCTCGGCGGATAGACTGGCTACCCCCAGCTACTTGCCTTGTATAGAGGTCTGTGTCGAGTGGGGCTTGCTCTACTACTACATTTTGCCAATCTACATCTAGTTCTTCGGCTACTACCATTGGCATGGCAGTTTTTACATTTTGCCCGATTTCAGGGTTGGGCGACATTATGGTAACCAGACCGGTATCGCCGATTTTTACAAAAGCGTTGATGTTGAACCACTCTTTGGGCACTTCCACAACATTTTCTGCAGCAGGCTTACAAGATACCAGCCAGTTAAATCCTAGTACCATACCACCACCTGCGGCAGCTGATACTTTTAAAAAAGATCTTCTATTGTGTTTTGTTCTAATTAAAGTCATGTCGTAAGTGATTGAAGGTTAACTTAAATTTTTTGCAGCGGTCTTAATGGCATCTTTAATTCTTATATAGGTACCACATCTGCAAATGTTACCATTCATTGCGTTGTCTATATCCTTATCTGTAGGATTGGGATTTTGCGAGAGAAGTGCGGCAGCACTCATCATTTGTCCTGCTTGGCAATAGCCACATTGAGATACATCGTGTTCTATCCAAGCTTGTTGTACAGCGTGTTCTGCTTTTGGCGATAAACCCTCTATGGTAGTGATTTCTGCATCGCCCACGCCACTTACTGGTATTACGCATGCCCTAACGGCATTACCGTTTAAATGTACAGTACAAGAACCGCATTGTGCAATACCACAGCCGTATTTTGTACCTACTAAACCAATGTTGTCTCTGAGTACCCAAAGTATGGGAGTGTCTGGATCAACATCTACTTGGTGTTGTTTTCCGTTTACTTTCAAAGTAAATGATGCCATGATTAAAATATTTTTGGACAGTTAATTAAGTTATTTATTCATTTTAATAGAATATAAATAAATGTTAATAATAAATGTACCTGTAGATAGTGTAAAATGGAATGAAAAAAACAATTTAGAAACAGTCTAAACAATTACTACCATAATTAAGGTGGTTTTTTCAATGCCTTGATGATTTTATGTGAGAGGTACACCTCACTAGAGAACTTTTAAAAGAAATGGGGTTTCATAAAACCCTTGGTTTGTGACGGGGCACTCCGGCACACAAACCAAAACCCCAATTGTTCTGTGGGTCAAATAATAGGTTTTTATCGAACTCTGCTTCATTACTGTGTCATTCTTTTATAAATGCCGGTACGTAATATTATGCTCATTTAGAACATCTATGAAAAACTCGATTTGTAATGCCTCATTAGGCAAAAAGCAGGTAAATACGTATCTTTCGTGAGCTTAATAAAAACTCATGAAAATGGAAAATAACCTCACCCGAAGAAGATTTATCAAAAAAGCTGCACTAGGCACAGGAACTGCCTTGGCAGCAAGCTCAATCCCTCTTTTTGCCATCGGTCATAGCCAATTCAAACTTTCAGATATTAATCTAGGCGCCATTTCTTACAGCTTTAGAAGTATGCCTAGCAGTGCAGAAGATATTTTAGGCTACCTCACTACGGCGGGCTTAAACACTGTAGAGTTAATGGGCGGTGCCATAGAAGGTTTCGGCGGAGCACCTGAAGGCCCCGGATGGAAAAGAGGTCCGCTTACAGATGAAGAAAAGGCCGAGCGCGCAAAACACAGAGAAGACATGAAAGCTTGGCGACTCAAAACACCAATGAGCAAGTTTAAGGCACTCAAAAAAATGTATAATAAAGAAGGTGTAAAGATTGAAATTGTAAAATTTTCATTAGATAGGATGAGCACCGAAGAGGCCGATTTTTGCTTTAACGTGGCCAAAACTTTAGGTGCCAAAGGCATTACGCTCGAGCGTACAGACGAGGCAGTAAAGCAATTAGCCCCTTTGGCAGACAAACACAAGACCTTGATCGGCTATCATAACCATGCAAAGGTCAATTTTAATAGTTGGGATGCCGCTTTAGATTATTCTAAATACAATGCGCTTAACCTTGATGTGGGGCACTATGTAGCGGGCACCAATTAGTCGCCAATTCCATTAATTAAAAAGCATGCAGACCGCATTTTGAGTATGCACCTAAAAGATAGAAAGAAAAACAATGGGGAAAATATGCCATGGGGGCAGGGCGATACTCCGCTGAGAGAGATATTACAGTTAATGCAGAAGGAACGCTATAAGTTTATGGGCACCATAGAATTGGAGTATCCCATACCAGAAGGCTCTGATGCAGTAAAAGAAGTAACCAAATGTGTGGAGTATTGTAGGGAGGCTTTAACTTAATAGAAAGATGCATTTATCATCAATAATATTCGGTTTCTTATTATTGCTACTAAATACTACTTGTAGCACTATTTATGGTCTTGCGTTACAAGATACCATTTCTTATGAATTAGCCAATCCTCCAAATGAAGGTGTGCTAACCATAGACGGCAGCCAATTAAATTATGTAGTAGAAGGTAGTGGACAACCTTGTTTGGTAATTGGTTCTTCGGTGTATTATCCCAAAACTTTTTCTAAGACTTTGAGGCAGCACCTTAAGATGTATTTTGTTGATTTAAAGTGGTTTGCCAAAGGCTATAAAAAAGAAAACCTTGATACGGTTAACATTGCTAGCATTGTGCAGGATGTGGAGCAAATTAGGTTAACTTTAGGTTTAGAAAAACCACTGATCATGGGACATAGTATCCACGGTACCATAGCCATGGAATATGTGAAAAAACATAGCGACAAAGTGGCTGGTTTGGTAGTAATTGGCTCACCAGCTGAATGGGGTAATGAGACTTATAATCGCAAGGCTGCAGATTTATGGGCTACTGCCTCAGAAGAAAGAAAGCAGCTTCAAGAAAAAAATTACGGAAACACCAAAGAAATTGACAGATTAACAGGGCAAGAAGAAGCGTCGGCTAGATACAATAACATGGCTCCTCAGTATTGGTACGATCCTTACTACGATGCGGCTTGGCTATGGGATGACATGACGGTACACTCAGAAGTTACTACACATTTATTTACTCAGGTTTTTAAAAATTACAATATGTTTGAGCCAGCAGTAAAACTTCAAGTACCCGTATTTGTCGCTCTAGGCAAGTACGATTATGTGATACCTTACACACTTTGGAAAAACGAATACGATAATATTCAAGACTTCACACTAATTCACTTTAAAAAAAGTGGGCATACGCCACAATTAGAGGAACAAAAACTTTTTGATAAGAAACTGATTGCTTGGTTGAATAAAAAAATAGAATAAACATGAATAGAAGAGATTTTTTGCAAACCTCTTTGCTGATGAGTGGAGGTTTGGCATTAGGTAGTTTTAATTTATCTCCAGTTAAAACCCATATTTTATCGCTCAGTTTTGATGATGGTTTTAAAAAATCTTTTTATCGAATAGCCGAAATACACGAAAACTATGGATTAAAGGCTTGCCTAAATGTCATTGCTTCTGGCCACTTTAAAAACTTTAATACTGAGCCCCAATGGATCCCAAGAGAGATTTTAGGCAATTTTGATGATTGGAATGCCTTGAAAGCCAGAGGGCATGAAGTAATGCCCCACACTTAGGAACATTTAA
>CAKZMZ010000025.1 GCA_937129345.1 uncultured Thalassovita sp.
ATCTCATCGGGGCAACGCACAATATTATTGTCAGTTTTCTCCAAGTCTAGCTCTGTATAGTGTTGTTCGAGCTTTAACCATCCTACCTGTGATACAAAAGCGCGAACATTGATGCCTTTGGAAGCCAAATATTGTTTGGCAATGGCTCCTGCGGCCACCCTAGACAAAGTCTCTCTGGCCGAGCTCCTTCCTCCACCCCTGTAATCTCTTACACCGTATTTAGCAGTGTAGGTATAATCTGCGTGAGAAGGCCTAAACTTATCTTTTATATGAGAATAGTCCTTACTTCGTTGGTCTTGATTGAATACTACCATGCTTATGGGCATACCTGTAGCCTTACCCTCAAAAACTCCTGACAAAATCTCGACCTGATCTTCCTCGCGGCGCTGTGTCGTTATTTTAGATTGCCCCGGCTTTCTCCTTTGCAGTTCTTTGTTGATAAAATCTACATCTATTTCTAAACCCGCCGGACATCCATCAATCACCACGCCCAAGGCCCTACCATGAGATTCACCATAAGTCGTAATCCTAAATATTTTCCCGTAAGTATTCAATTCGATCTAAAAATTTTAATGAAAGCCAAAATTACATTTTTATTGTGATTTACTTAAACCGTACCCGTGCTTATTGTTTTTTTATTTTTGAAATAGCACACCTATCTTGATGCATTATCGCATTTTTGACAAGTTCAAATAGCTTTTTAAAGCAGTTTACCTATTTTCGAGAATCATTACTAATTGTATAAAATGCGCATAAGACACCCTAGTGATTATTGCTTAAACTGTAACTTTAAGATTTCTCGAAGGAGTAACTATTGCCCAAGATGTGGACAAGAAAACACAGATTATAAATATGCTATTTGGTATCTTTTGTATGAGTCTGTGAATAATTACCTCAATCTTGACTCGCAATTTTTTAGAAGTGTTTTTCCGTTTTTATTTAGGCCAGGTCATTTAACCGTAAAATTTATTGAGGGAAGAAGAAAACTTTATGTAAATCCCATAAGATTGTACCTTATCGTCAGTATTGTTTTCTTTTTTGTTTTTTCTCAAGCCATTGATCTGGATAACAGCAATTTGCAAATTACCAATCAAAAAGAATTGGATGAGGCATTTGGCAAGTACGTACTCAAAGACTCCACAAAATCTTTAGAGGAACTTGAAGGAATGCTCAAAGAAAAAGGAGTCATCGTAGAAATCAGCGACTTAGACTCTGTAGCCTATCAAGTACCCGTAAAGGTGAAAACCGAATTGCTCTCCAATAGCTTGGATACCATGGGAACAACCACAGCCTCTGTATTTGGAGCAAATTATGAATTTAATCAGAGTAAGGCCTATCTTGTGTGGATGCGACAGCCATACATGACGCCCGATGCATTTCTAGATTCACTCAATGCCACTGAAAAAAATTTTTGGAACAGAAAGGCCGCAGCGCAATTATTAAAAATCGGGCAAACGAGCAATCCAAAAATTATCATAAATGAGGTTATCGAGAACATCTCCATCATGTTCTTTATTCTTATACCCTTTTTTGCTTTACTGCTAAAGCTATTTTACCTGAACTCTAAAAAACTGTATTATAACCACCTCATTTTCTCTTTGCACCTACATACTTACCTTTTCTTCATAGCGGCCATTTTTTTGGGTATTAGCTTTTTTTATGAAAGCAAACTGGCACTGCTTGAATACGGCTTGCTTATCTTTACTATTTACGTACTTCTTATGTTTAGGCGAGTTTATAAACAAGGCTGGATCAAAACCATTTTTAAAACAATTCTCTTGTTCAATATATATTTAGTAGTAATCACTATCTTTTCCATCTTAGAAGTTTTTGCATCCTTACTAACATTCTAGTAATCACTCAAAATCACTTTTTATATTCTATGCAAATCCAAAAAAAACATATAATAGGTTGGTCGTTTTTGGGCATTATTTTATTTATTTCCTATTACTTGCTCGGAGGTTTTACTGAAGTGAAGATAGAACTAAAAGAACAGGAAAAATTTTACATTACCGGCAAAAAATTTATCGGAGAGTCCAAAGACGCCACTTTAGACAGTTTGGTTGAAGCTACTCATCAAGCCTATACTGAAGGAAAACTCTCGGGAACTTTTAGCATTTGTTTTTTTGGAAACCCCGACGAAGCAGATACGGTAGAAGTATTGGTAGGCACCATGCATATTGAAGAAATTGCACCGCCAAAAAACTACATACAAGAAAGCTTTAAAGCCGGCAGCGCTATAGTGGCAAGCATAGAAGCCGAGGCCGTAGTAGCACCCTCAGCTACTGAAACCAATGAAAAAATCGAGGGTTTTGCCAAAGAAAACGACTTAAGGCTCAAAGATATCTTTATAGAAAAATATGAAGATGACTTTAAGATTGTTACCGTAGTGCCTGTAGAACAGAATCGTTGATCTCTCAATACTTGATGATTCTTTCCACTTTCTTTTTTCTGAGATAAGACGTAATGATTTGCAGCGTATCCTTGTTGTCTATCCCTGGTTTGACCACTTCTTTTAAGGAGTTAGCATCCATAAAAGTATCATTTACATCTACATAACCGAAGCCCATGTATTTTCCGTTCTCTACATGCACTACAGTGCGTTCTTGCTGATGACGCCCTTTGTCTACAATAAAAAAGTTCTGCCCTTTTCCTTTAAGGTAAGCAATGGCACGGTTGGCTCTATGATTGTAGACGCTTACCGCCTCTTGCCCAATGCATGCGCCGTTGCACAATCTTACCATATGGTTAAAACAAGCATCTTTACTTTCGTATAGACCACAGAGCTTTTGGCACAGCTTAAATTTCTCTAACACCTGCTCCATCATTTTTACACCTCTATTTTTAGAGTAGACAAAACAAACCGGTTCGCCGCTAACTGACCTTTTATCCTTTACAGAAAACGTAATATAACCCCTGTGGTCTTTAAATGAATAGATACCAAACCTAAACTCGCTCCTTTTAAGTGTAGAATTGAAAAAAGGCTGATGTTTTTTTATTTCTGCTTCTTCTTTGAGCAATGCCACCAATTCGCTGCCGGTTTGTTCAAATGAAATATCGGCAATGGCATTTCTGAGTTTTTTGGCTTTACGGGTTGTGTTGCCTGTAAAATGGGACATAACCCGATTTCTAATATTTTTCGATTTGCCAATGTAAATGATCTGTCCCTCTTTGTTGTGGAAATAATATATACCGGTTTCATCAGTAAGGGACTCAATGGTCTCTTTGGGTACATTTGGATGATGCTTGGCACTGTACAAATCCAAACTCAAGTGCTGTTCAAATTGGTTGGGCAGCCCTTTTTCTAAAAGCATTTCGAATAAGGAAACCGTTGCACCTGCATCGCCATAAGCCCGGTGCCTACCATTGAGCGCAATGCCCAAAGATTTACACAATTTACCCAAACTATAAGATTTATGGCCTGGTAAAATCACCCTGCTGAGCTGTACGGTACAAAGGCTATTCTTTCTGAAATCATAGCCCAACATTTTAAACTCGTGTTTTAAAAAGCCATAGTCAAACCCAGAATTGTGCGCTACGATTACACATCCTTCAGTTAATTCTATTACCTTTTTGGCTATCTCGTAAAATTTGGGGGCATCGGCGACCATCTTATCAGAAATACCCGTTAATCTAGAAACAAAGGGAGGTATACTTCTCTCAGGATTCACCAATGAGGTGAATTCATCAATTACTTTTTCGCCATCGTGGATAAAAATTGCTATCTCAGTGATCCTATCAACGGCAGATAATCCTCCAGTCGTCTCAAGGTCTACTATGGCATACATTTTTTATAATCAGTTGCTTTAAAATCAAATAAGCGGTTTTTATATTTTGGTGCCTAAAGGTCTTAGTAAAATATAGTAATAATGTAAAAAGATATTTCTCTGAAGTCGGTATCAACACAAACATTCATTTATGAATAAATATCTTAGGCAGCACAGTAAAAATCGCAAAATATTTCAATAATAGCGTAAAAAACCCATAATGATTCGGTATAAATAGGCTTTTTTAGTATCCCGCAAAGGCATGCAATTTTCTCACACTAAAATAATAGAGTTAGATTTGATTACAAACTTGAAGTAGCAGGCTTAAATTTTACAAATAAAAACTATAGCGAAAGGTCAAACATTTTTTTTCTCGATGAATGTGGCTACTTTTGTCCCGCAAATTAAACAAGTAAATTAATTTGCCATGTCCACTCAAAATCATAAAGTTCTATATGAGGCGCTCACTTATGACGACGTCTTGTTATTGCCAGCCTACTCAGAGGTTTTACCGAGAGATACGCAGACCAGTACTTACCTCACCCGCAATATTAAACTGAACATCCCCTTAGTTTCTGCAGCTATGGATACCGTTACCGAAGCCGAATTGGCCATTGCCATTGCTTTGGAAGGCGGTCTTGGTTTTATACATAAAAACATGACCATAGAGAAACAGGCATTGCAAGTAAGGCGTGTAAAGCGTTCGCAGAGTGGCATGATCCTCGATCCTATTACGCTAAGACCTGACCAAACTCTGGGCGATGCCAATAGCATTATGAGGGAATTTAAGATTGGAGGTATCCCGGTAATTGAAAAAGACCAAAAACTGATTGGTATCCTTACTAATCGCGACCTTCGCTTTCAAAAAGACCTGAGCAGGAATGTTACCGAAATCATGACCAAAGAAAACCTCATTACCGCCCCAGAGGGAATCGGTTTAGAGAAGGCAGAGGAGATACTACAGGAGTTCAAAATTGAAAAACTGCCTATAGTAGATGACAAGTACAGATTGATAGGCCTCATCACTTACAAAGATATTCTTAAAAACAGAGATAGGCCCAATGCCTGTAAAGATGATTATGGCAGATTAAGAGTTGGGGCAGCAGTTGGCGTAACACATGACATTATGGAGCGCATCCATGCTTTAAAAAATGCTGGTGTAGATGTGGTAGGGATTGATACTGCACATGGCCACTCAAAAGGCGTTATAGACGCGCTCAAAAGAGTAAAAGCAGAATTTAAGGATTTGGACGTAGTAGTGGGCAATGTAGGTACGGCAGCTGGTGCCAAAGCTTTGGCAGAAGCTGGCGCTGATGGTGTAAAAGTAGGTGTTGGCCCGGGCAGTATCTGCACCACTAGGGTAATTGCTGGTGTGGGCGTACCCCAACTTTCAGCCGTTTTTTCTGCGGCAGAAGGCCTTAAAGGCACAGGAGTACCATTTATTGCCGATGGTGGCATCCGCTTTTCTGGCGATATTGTAAAAGCTTTAGCAGGTGGTGCCCATAGCGTAATGATTGGTTCATTATTGGCAGGTACAGAAGAAGCCCCCGGCGAAATGATCATTTACGAAGGAAGGAAATTTAAATCTTACCGAGGTATGGGATCGGTAGAAGCCATGGATTCTGGCTCTAAAGACCGTTACTTCCAAGATGCCGAAGACGATATTAAAAAGCTAGTACCTGAGGGCATTTCAGGCAGAGTGCCATTTAAGGGCAAAGTAGGCGAAGTAATTTACCAACTCATTGGCGGACTAAAAGCTGGCATGGGTTATTGTGGCGCTGGCGACATAGAAACCTTACAAAAAGCAGAGTTCACAAAAATTACCGCCGCAGGCGTGCAAGAAAGTCACCCGCATGATATCTCGATAACTAGAGAGGCGCCAAATTATAGTAGGAGGTAGTAAACTTCTTAAAGAAGTTTAAAAAAAGGCATCAAATATTGATGCCTTTTTTATTTTCACTACTGGTCTTAGTGTCTCACTAAGACCTTTTTTCAAGCCTGATGGCTTATAATCGTAGGGAGACCCTACGACCAGATGGGGCCCCGAATTATAGTAGGAGGTAAATTATAAAAAACTCCCCAAGATTTAAAACCTTGGGGAGTTTTGAAGCCTAAACATCAATTACTTTTAATCAAGGCTCTGAAAACCTTTTAAAAAAACTCTCTTTGACATCTTTCCAGCGCCATAAAAAAAATGGATAGCCTATAGTTCTGTTTCTGATACCCATTAGAACGGCAAAGGATAAAATCAAAAGCCATCCAAATAAATAACCAACATTGTATATTTCTACATAAAACAGCATTAATATAAGAATATTGAATAGCAGAATATAAGTATTTCTTTTCATAACTTATACGATTAATAAATGAGAAATTACAGACCTACGATATTAAAACTAACAAAATTATCTGAATAAGAACCATCTCCATTAATATGGTCTCTTAAATTATACCCTCCCATTGGGTCGTAAAAATCAGATTCATTATTATTGATACGGCCACTATGTGTCCAATCCCATAAACAAGGATAAGAAGCGTGTATGCCACAACCTATAACAGCTCCAGCTGCAATATATCCACTATATCCAGCTAAAGTACCAGCTATCAGCATCCCTTTAAAATATGTATCTTCCCATAACTTACCCAAACATCCGGTAAAACCATTGACATAACCATCTGCGCTGCAATTCTTTATTCTACCATTTTCAATTAAATTGTCTTCTCCTAAGAATATAGGGCTATTCTCTTCATTTGCCATAAATGTAACTTGCATTTTTTCTTTAGGACCTTCAAGCTGCATAAAAATATACATACCGTCTGGAGACATGTAATTAATTTGATATTCGTTATTTGTCAATTGTATTTCCTCAATTCTATAAGTCAGGCTCGCAGTATTGGGATTGTAATATAGAGTAGTGGTCAAATTTTCAATTTCATCTTCCATTTCCATCCCTATAATTTTCGATTCTTCATTAAATTCATCTACAAATGTCAGCTCTTGAATATCAGTAACGATGCTTTTAACACGCCCATTTGGCTCAGAAACAATGTTTAGCAGTCCTTTGGGAATAGCTTCCAATCTCTTTGATTCTTTTAATACTATATCGGCTGTTTCTGAAGTATCAACATCTATATAATCATCCTCGCACCCATACCCCACCAAAAGCAGAATAGAGAGTAAGCACAGCTTTAGACCTTTAATAAAAATTTGTTGATTTGTTGATTTGTTGATTTGTTGATTTGTTGATTTGTTGAAAAGAATTTTTTCATTTCTTTTTTGTTTAGTTTTGAGTTACATTTTGATAATTGCCCACACTTTGGTAGTGGGTAAAGACCGCACAGGTCACCCGAAAGCCCTTGTTCCCCGAACATGGCCTTTCCTTGTTTTTAATTATTTTTCAATAAAGTACTTGCCAAGCGCAAAGGCCTTGTGCTTAAATGGGTTTGGTTAAAAATAAAGGGAGGTTGTGTGTAGGTCGGGATTCTATTACAGTGCAATTATAATAAAGCACTTATTTTAAGGCAACTCAAAAATGGGTATTTATTATAATCTTAACATACATTTACTATCTCTAAATTTACAGTATGATGGGCTCAAAGTCCACTCTCTATTGTTTTACCTACGAACTACATAAGCACCACATTTTTTTAATAAATTTGCCCTTCATAAAACTTATCATTCAAAGTCTAATGACCAAAAACCAAGAAGCTAACGCTAAAAATAAATCACTTTCTAGCAAAATATTCAGCAACTTTTCAAGCGACTCCAATATCCTAAAAGCAGCCCTCTTTGCCACAGGGCTTTCGGGTATTGTTGCCGAATATGTGCTTTCTACTTTAGCAACCTACTTTTTGGGCAACTCGGTATTTCAGTGGACCATGATACTTTCGTTAATGCTTTTCTCCATGGGCTTGGGTAGTAGGCTCAGTAAGTTTATGGATGAGTTCCTGCTAGAAAAATTTGTCATCATAGAGTTTGCACTATCTATTTTGGTTTCGCTCAGTGCCTTGTTGGCTTATGTAGTTTCCATTTATTCTAGCTTTAATGATAAGCTTTACATCTATTCTTTTGAATTAGACGGCACGGTCATTTACATGATGAGCATGCTCATTGGTTTGCTTATCGGTATGGAAATCCCCTTGGTAACCCGCCTTAACGAAGCTTATGAAGATTTACGAGTAAACATCTCCAACGTAATGGAAAAGGACTATTACGGTAGTTTATTGGGTGGAGTGTTCTTTGCATTTATTGGACTTCCTTTTTTAGGCTTAACTTATACCCCTTTTGTTTTAGGTGCAGTCAACTTTTTAGTGGCTATAGGTCTTTTATTTCAATTCAGAAAACTCATTGATGCCAGGTACCTTTTCTTGATAAGAAGTGGCGCTCTTTTAGTTATGGCAGTAATCATCGGTGGATTTTTATTTGCAGATGATATCATCAACTACGGAGAGCAAAAACGCTACAAAGATAAAGTGGTTTACCAAGACCAGTCTAAATACCAAAAAATCGTCGTCACCCAATGGAAAAACCACCATTGGTTGTACCTCAATGGCAATCAGCAACTCAGCACTTTTGATGAATGGTTGTACCATGAGCCTATGGTACACCCTGCAATGAAGCTCTACCCAGGGGCAAAAAATGTGTTGATTTTGGGCGGAAGTGATGGCTGTGCCGCTAGAGAAGTACTCAAATATCCATCAGTAGAAACAATCAAATTGGTTGACTTAGATGAAAAAGTGACAGAACTAGCAAGCAATCATCCCATATTTACCACACTCAACAACAATGCGCTCAACCATGAAAAAGTAACCGTACAAAACGGCGATGCCTATACCTACTTGCAAAAAACAGATGAGTACTACGATGTGATAATCGTAGATTTTCCCGATCCAAAAAGCATAGAAATCGGCAGACTATTTTCTTTGGAGTTTTATAAATTGTGCTACCAGCAATTACGTCCCAATGGAGTAGTAATTGTGCAGTCGGGCAGTCCCTATTATGCTAGCAAGGCCTTTTATTGTATAGAAAAAACAGTGGCCGAGGCTGGATTCAACACCGTTCCTTTGCACAACCAAGTATTGACCTTGGGCGAGTGGGGCTGGGTGTTGGGCGCAAAATCCATCCCTCAAGAGCAACTCAAACCTACGTTACGCTCCTTGCATTTTGAGGATATTGAGACCCGTTGGCTCACCCACGATGCCATGTCGCTCATCACTTCATTTGGCAAAGGACTAATAAAATTAGATTCTTCTGAGGTTGAAGTAAATATGATCCATAACCCTGTTCTCCCCACTTATTACCGAAATGGCAATTGGGATTTGTATTAAATGCTACAACCTCATAATTTAAGAGGATGAAGCATTTTTTTATCCTCGGAATCATCTTATCGCTTATTATTGGCTGCCAACAAGAAGCAACTAAACAAACCCAAGAAAAACAGCCGCCGCCCAACATCGTGCTCATCATGGCAGATGATATTGGCTTTTCTGACATTGGTTGTTATGGAAGTGAAATCGCCACACCCAACTTAGATAGATTGGCAAACAATGGCATGCGTTTTACCCAGTTTTACAATATGGCCAAGTGTAACCCTACCCGTTCTTCAATGATTACAGGCTTGTACAAAGGGGGAAATGGCGCAGTGCCACTGCAAACCATTCTTAAAAATGCAGGCTATGCTACTTACCAAAGCGGCAAAGAACATTTTGATAATTGGGTACCCAAGTATTGCTATGCTGATAGCACTTTTGATAGAGCTTTCCATTTTTGGGCCACTACAGAATATTTTGAGAATCCTGAAGGAGGTTTTGAAAGACCGCTATTTTTAGATGGAAAAGAAGTACTCCCAAAAGACTTAGAATACAGTCAAGAGCCATTTTATAAAACCGATGCATTTACCGATTACGGTTTAAAATGGATAGAAGAACCCATTAAAAACAACAAACCTTTTTTCTTGTATCTACCTTACCATGCAGCCCATTACCCACTCCAAGCCAGACCTGAAGACATCGAACTATACAAAGGAAAATACGACATCGGTTGGGACAGCATTAGAGTTTGGCGATTTGAGAAGATGAAATCCTTGGGAATAATACCGAAAGACACCCAACTTAGTCCACCAGAAAATAACATAAACAAATTTAGAGGTCACCCCAAAGGCGACGAAGACATTAGAGAAAAAATCCCGCTTTACAGGCCTTGGGAAAGCCTTACCAACAAGGAACAGAAAGATTTATCTTTAGAAAT
>CAKZMZ010000026.1 GCA_937129345.1 uncultured Thalassovita sp.
TTTTCCAGTTTTCAAATAAATAAAGAAAAATGAAATTAGGGGTGGGAAATGTTGGCTATAATCCCTTTTAGGCAGTATTAAAACGTTTCCGATACTTTTTCCCTTCTCTTTATTTTCTGCGGATAGATATTGGTAGATTTACCGATATACACAACAGCGCAATATGTAATCGTCTGAATTTGTAATTCGGATGTAATGGAAAACGCAGCTTAAAATGCGTAAACCTTTACACATTTATCTTAAATCAGTTCGATTCTGCATCTATTTGGCTGTTTATTTCTAGTATTTTACTTAACACGAAAATATAAATATGAGAAGAATAGTTGTTTGCATAGGGCTATTGGTTTGGCTTTACCAAAGTCTTTTTGCACAAAGTACTGAAACGTATTCCATAGTGCCCCTTTCAGAGCCGACCGATATTTTGTACCTCTCCGGTACCGATAAAGATAATACCAAACTATGGGATTTTTATATAGACCGAGGGATGAACAGCGGTAAGTGGACAAGTATTCCCGTGCCTTCTAATTGGGAGTTGCAAGGCTTTGGTGTTTATAATTATGGCAGAGCCAAAAAAAGGCAGGAGCCCTCAGACGAAACGGCTCAGTACAGGTATACCTTTCAAGTGCCTAAAGACTTTAGGAAAAAGTACGTAGAAATTGTATTTGAAGGTGTAATGACCGATACTGAAGTAAAAATAAACGGCCAATTGGCGGGGCCTATCCACCAAGGTGGCTTTTACAGGTTTACTTACAATGTTACTGACTTAATTGATGTTGGCGGTGAGAACATTTTAGAAGTGAAAGTGAACAACTGGTCTGCTAATGAGAGTGTAAACACGGCAGAAAGAGAAGCCGATTTTTGGTTGTTTGGTGGTATTTATCGGCCTGTTTATTTAAGGGCTTTTCCTGAGGCGCATATTGCAAGAACTGCGATAAATGCCAAAGCCAATGGTGATTTTTATGCAGATGTCTTTCTAAGAGGAGAAGGGAAAATAACCGAAGTCTCTGGGCAAATCTACAACATGAGTGGCCAAGCTGTTGGGGAAGCCTTTTCCGTAGCAGCAGATATTGAAAATGGAAAAGTGAATTTGAGCACTAAAATAAACAATCCGGCTACTTGGACAGCGGAGTTCCCCAACAGATATCAGGTGGTTTTTAGCTTAAAAAGAAGGAATAAAACCGTACATGAGGTTTCGGAGAAGTTTGGCTTTAGAACTGTTGAATTAAGAGAAAACGACGGCATTTATGTGAATGGGGTAAAAGTAATGCTCAAAGGTGTTAACCGACATACTTTTTGGCCTTCATCGGGTAGAACCACGAGTAGGGAGTTGAGTGAAATAGATGTTAATCTAATGAAAGATATGAACATGAACTCAGTACGCATGTCACACTACCCTCCCGATAAGCATTTTTTAGAAGTATGCGATTCTTTGGGCTTGTTTGTACTCGATGAATTAACAGGATGGCAAACAGCCTATGATACCGAAGTAGGAGAAAAACTGGTAAAAGAATTGGTGATCAGAGATGTAAACCACCCCAGTATTATTATTTGGGACAATGGCAACGAAGGCGGCTGGAATACCGACCTAGACGATGATTTCCATCTCTATGACCCACAAAAGAGGCCTGTGATCCACCCTTGGGCTAAGTTCAATGGAACCGACACCCAACATTACAAAGATTGGGATTGCTGTGTAGATGGCCTGTTTCATGGTGATGATGTATTTTTTCCTACTGAATTTTTGCATGGGTTGTACGATGGAGGGCATGGCGCAGGCTTAGACGATTTCTACAATTCTATGCTGGCAAACCCTTTATCAGCAGGTGGCTTTTTATGGGTGTTTAGTGATGAAGGTGTAGAAAGAACCGATAAAGAAGGCGAAATAGATACCTTTGGCAGCAATGCCCCCGATGGTATACTTGGCCCTTACAGAGAAAAAGAGGGTAGCTTTTATACCATTAAAGAAATTTGGTCGCCGGTACATGTCCCTACAGAAAAGTTATCCAGCAGCTTTAATGGCGTTTTACCAATTGAAAATCGGTATTTCTATACCAACTTAAACCAGTGCAGCTTTTCTTGGCAGTTGGTAGATTTTGAGATTGGAGCGCAGGGTATTTCAGAAAAGGTAATAGATTCTGCCAAGGTAGCGACCATTGATTTGGCACCTCAAAAATCAGGAGATTTGGTTCTGGGCTTGCCTAACGATTGGCAAACACACAACATGTTGGTATTGAAAGCTACAGATCCGCACGGCAGACAAATTTTTACATGGCAGTGGGATACAGGCAAAACCGCTGAGATGGTAACGAATAGGTTTACAGATGTAGCTAATATGCGAGCGGCTTCTATCGAAGAAACTGAGTTACTATTTAAACTTAAAGCAGCCAACAAAGAAATCGTGATAGACAAGTCTAACGGGCAATTAGTAAAGGTGGTTAAAGGAGATCAAGAACTGCCCTTTAACCAAGGGCCATATCTGCCTGAAGCTTTTGGAGAATACCAATTGCAAGAAATCAAGCATTTTGATCAGGATAGCAGCTATGTTTTAGAGTTTAATTTTACGGATGAAAGCAATTTCAATCAGATACAATATACCATGCTGCCTGATGGTACACTAAAGTTGCATGTAAAATATTTGCCCAAAAAAGGTAGGTATGATTATGTAGGCGTACTTTTTGATTTTCCTGAGGAGCAGGTTACCAGCGCAAAATGGATTGGAGACGGCCCTTACCGAGTTTGGAAGAACCGATTAAAAGGCCCGCAATTTGGTTTATGGCAAAAAGAGTACAACAATACCGTAACGGGAGAAAGCTTTGTTTACCCTGAATTTAAAGGCTACCACGCCAACGTGCAGTGGCTAGAGGTCGAAAATGAGGTCATGCCTTTTGAGTTGGGATTTGAGAAACCTACCTACATCAATCTATTTAATCCTGAAACTCCCGAGGGCGCTTACAATGAATATACGGATGGTGCCTTTCCCGAGCGCAATGGCATAGGCATTATGCAAGCTATAAGTCCCATTGGCACAAAATTTAAAAAGCCCGAACAAATTGGCCCTCAAGGTGCAAAGAATATAGTGCAGTACCACAGAAACCCATCTTATTACAACTTTACCATGTATTTAAATTTTGGATATTGATTTTTTTTGAGTGTGGATACTCGGAAGAGGAAAGAGTTAGAAATTTTCTAGCGGAAGAAAGCATGTAAGCTTGCTTTTTTCTATTGACAAATTGTGAGGTATAAAATCCATTTTGTTAAGACATTTTAAGCTGTAAGGTTTTAGATGTTTTTTTAATATTATATGTCGTTTTTGAATAAAAAATAATGAAAAATGAGCCTTTTATTCGAAAATCAATTTGGTGAGATAATTTATAATTCTGTAGATAACATGCTTGAAGTCCATTGGAAAGATACTACTGAAGAGCTTGAAGATGAGGATTTCCAAAGTTTCTTGGTAAAGTTCACTGAAGTTATTAGCATGTACAGTACTTCTGCTTTTTTTGTAAATGCAACAAAAAAAATGTTCGTAATGAGTAATCCCATTCAGGAATGGCATGATGTGGTAATTGTACCAAAATACATAGAGGCAGGAATAAGAAAAATCGCCTTTCATGTTGGAGACAATACCATGGTAGATCTGTCATTAGAACTTACTTTTGACGAAGAGAACAGCCAACAATTGCAAACCAAGTTTTTTGATGACGAAGAAAAAGCGAGAACTTGGCTTTTGGAAAAAAAGACTGAAGCAGCATAAAAAAAGCCCCGATGCAATATACATCGGGGCTTTTTTTATGATTGAGTCTAATTAATCAACCAAAAGAGATTCTTTGTAAGACTTTATCGAGCAACATCAAGCTCCAAAAACCCAGGGCAACAGCACTTACAAACATTAGCCAATTATTGGTGCTGGAAAAAAGGCCAGCATAATGATCCAACAAATTTACTATACTTGGCGGTAATTGGTAGGTGTTATCACCGGGGACCGCCAATGAAAAATACACAGAAAATACCATAAGTACGCCAATAAAAGAGAAAAAAGCCCATTTGATCTTTCTGCCAAAAACAACCTGATTTTTTTTATAAGGGCTTAACTGAGTCTTATTGAGTTTATGCAATACTTTATCGGTAAATTCATCGCTAGGCAATTCCTTTTTTAAGGTTTTCTGAAAATTAACCCTAAAAAAAGCATCAAGTTTTTGTTGATTGTCTCTTTCCATAGTCTTCATTTTTTACACAGATATTAGAGAATATCGTGCATTTCGTGTTTTAATAAGTGCGATAAGTGCTTATAAAGTTTCTGCCTAGAACGATGGATTTTCACTTTTACGTTAGATTTACTCAGCCCAGTAATTTCTGCGATTTCTTCCATGGGCATTTCTTCTAGGTAATACATGGTCACTAAAGCTTTTTCATCAGCAGAGAGTTTGTTCAATATAAGCTGTATAACTTGTTGTTGTTGTTTTTCTTTTAATTGTTGGAAAGAAGCATCGAAAGAAGCGATGGGTAGCAAGGCTTCGGGCACTTCATTGATTTCGTTTTTCACTACCTTTTTTTTACGCGTTTTGCTCACCGCCGTATTAAAGGTAATTCTGTAGAGCCAAGTAGAAAATTTGGCTTTTCTGTTGAAAGACTCTAAATGCTTAAATGCCTTTATAAAACTATCTTGCGCAACTTCCTCGGCATCTTCCCTGTTATTGACGATACGAAATGCAAGATTAAATACAAAAGATTTGTATTTATCTATGATGATCCTACAAGCTGCTTGGTCATTATCCAAGATCTTGTCGATAACAATATCTTCTATTTCGTCCTTCATTTTTTGGTTTGACGTTGCCCTGCTTGGTCTGGTTACAAAATAATCAATAGAGCTTTTTCTCAAAAAGCAATGTGTTTATTGAGTTTGAGATGCATTCGTGTTAGGCACTTTACTAAAATCAAGAGATTTATATCAAATTCTACAATGAAATGTGATGATATGTCATAAGAAGGGTTCAAATGCACCATGTACACCTATAGCTCCAAATCGTCACTTGGAAAGCCGCTTGGAAAGCCGCTTGGAAAGCTGCGCCTCACAAATTATACATCGATTCGAAGCTCTATAATCGACTTGCATTTAGCAATCTGCTAATTTTATATCTCAGCAAGAAATATAAAAATTGATCAAGCTTTTTTTTAGAAAGTAAAGTTCGGGTAGGGCCAAAGCACTGCTTTATAAAGTAATTTTCGTGATTTTTAAAAAATTGACGGTGTTTCGTTGAATTTTATCAAGTACATAGCGCTGATTTTTCTTTTTTTATCAAAAAAGCGGTAATAACTTATAAAACCAATTTTTTAGGCAGGCTTACATTCAGTAAATTTGATTCTTAAATTTTTTTAAGCACTGTTGCTTATTAACTGAAACAAAAAATTACTGCATGAACACACTTCCGCTAGTTAAAGAGAAATTAGGTAAACCTTATGAAGACTTAGAGTTCTTATTAGAATGTTTTAGAGAGGTCTTGCAAGAAAGTGGAGAGAATAAGCTGGCCGCACAAATACCCTGGATCAACGATATAGATGCCATCACTCCCGAAGAGTTTAATCGGAAATTGGTGCAGGTGTATTCTATCGTATTTCAATTATTAAATATGGTAGAGGTAAATGGCGCGGTACAGAACAGAAGGCAGTTGGAGAATGAAGCCATGTCTAATGTTAACGGCCTATGGGCAGAAAATCTAAAAAAGTTAAAAGAGCAAGGTATACCCGATAGGGAGGTTGCCAATATGCTTTCTAAAATACATGTAGAGCCTGTTCTTACTGCCCACCCTACCGAGGCCAAAAGAGCAACTGTATTGGAACACCACCGCATGTTGTACTTGCTGCTTGTGAAGCGTGAGAATAAAATGTATACCGAGATCGAACAAGAGGATATTCGCAAGGAGATAAAACTCAATATTGATCGGCTTTGGCGCACGGGAGAGATATTTGTTGAAAAGCCCGACGTGCCCTCAGAGTTGAGAAATGTAATCCACTATTTGGCCAATGTTTTTCCTGAAATTGTACCAATCATTGACAAGCGCCTAAAATTAGCTTGGGAAAAAGTAGGTTACGATAAAGATTTGCTTAAGGATACCTCTAAATTCCCAAAGATTTCTTTTGGTGATTGGGTTGGCGGCGATAGAGATGGACACCCTTTCGTGACCAGCGAGGTAACTAGTGATACACTTAAGCAATTAAGGCTTAATGCATTTGTAGTCATTCGTAGAAATTTACTTTTGCTTGTTCGTAAGCTAAGTTTTTCTTTAAACTTTAACCATGCAGATTATGAGCTCAGAAATCGCATAGAAGAGTTGGAGAAAGAGCTCGGAGAAGAAGGCTTTAAGGCCTTTAAACGAAACGATGGTGAGGTGTATCGCCAATATGTTAATTTACTGCTTTCCAAATTGCCAGTAGATGTAAAAAGGCAACATGCTACAGAATTAAATGAGCATGCCGCCTGCTACAAAACGTCTGTAGAATTGATAAGGGATTTACGCATTTTGCAAGAATCGCTCGTAAAATATGGAGCAGAACGGGTAGCTTTTTCAGATGTTCATGAGTCAATTAGGTTGGTACAAACGGTAGGCTTCCATTTGGCTAGGTTGGATGTAAGGCAGAATAGTAAATTTCACGAAAATGCTGTAGCTCAATTAATGAATGCAGCCTCCCTCAATGGTGAGGAATACTTAGGTTGGAGTGAAAAAGATCGTCTTAATTTTATTAACAACGAGTTAAAATCTAACAGGCCTTTTTCTCATCCAAAATTAAAATTAGAACCAGAGGCCGAGGCAGTGACCAGTTGTTATGCAGTACTGGCTGAACACATAGAAAAATATGGCACTGAGGGTTTAGGAGAGCTCATCGTAAGTATGACCCGTAGCGTTTCCGACTTATTAACGGTCTATATCTTAGCAAGAGAATCGGGGCTTACCACCCAAACAGAAGAAGGTTTGGTTTGTAAGTTACAAGTTGTGCCACTTTTTGAAACCATAGAGGATCTGCAAGAAAGTCCTAAAATACTCAAGGCCTTTTTAGAGCATCCCTTTACACAAAGGAGTTTAGAGTACCAGCGTAAAAATAGGGGTAACAATACGCTAGTGCAGCAAGTCATGATCGGCTATTCTGACAGTAACAAAGACGGCGGAATTTTGGCAAGTCAGTGGTTTTTGTACGAGACCCAAGAGAAACTCTCAGAGATAGGTGCGGAAATGGGCATTAAAATAAGGTTTTTTCATGGTAAGGGAGGATCGATCAGTAGAGGTGCCGGTCCTACACATTGGTTTTTGAAAGCGCTGCCGCATTCTAGCATCAATGGCGATGTAAGACTTACGGAGCAAGGCGAGACCATTGCCCAGAAATATGCCAATAAAATCAATGCTTCTTATAATTTAGAGCTATTGGTAGCAGGTGCCGCGGGTACAACTATTCTGCAAAATTTTACTAAAAAGGAGAAGCATCCGCTCGCCAAACTCATGAGAGATTTGGCAGAAGATAGCCGTAAGTTTTATTGGAAACTGATCAGTCATCCAGACTTTATCCGTTTTTATGGAGAAGCTACGCCAATAGATGCTATTGAGTCTAGCCGAATTGGATCCAGACCCGCTAGAAGAACAGGCAAACGAACGTTGCAAGATTTGAGGGCCATTCCTTGGGTGTTTAGTTGGAGTCAGTCTAGGTTTAACGTAACCAGTTGGTATGGCATAGGCTATACATTAGAAAAGTTACAGAAAGAAAAGCCCAAAGATTTTGAGAAATTTAAAAAAGCGGTTAAATATGATGCCTTGATCCGCTATGTGCTCACCAATGTAGATACCAGTTTAGCAGCAACAGACGAAGAGATCATGGCTCAGTATGCAAGTTTGGTAACTGATGAAAAAATAAGGAAAACCATCTTTAAATTAATTACCGAAGAATTGAATAGAACACGAGAAATGCTTAACCAAGTGCTGCAGGTGCCTTTTGAGAAACGAAGAAAAAACCACTATTTTTCCAATATTTTAAGGGCTTCTGCCATGAAGTCACTACATACCAATCAAGTGCATTTACTTAGAAAATGGCGAGGCGAGAAAGCCGAAGGCAAAGACGAAGCAGCAGAGAAAACATTGCTTAACTTGTTGCTAACAGTAAACGCCATAGCAAGTGCCATGCGAAATACAGGTTGATTTTTACCTAAATAAACCCTTCCTAAGATTCTAAATCCTAGGAAGGGTTCTATGATATTGATAGTTGCTTAGTTTTTTAACCAATTCTGTTTTTTTATGAAAACTGCTTTGTATCTGCTTTTGCTTTTTTTTGCTTTTGCTTGTCAAAAAAACAGTAAAAGCGAAGATGAAGAACTTGCTACAAAAGAAATAAGTCAGGCCCAGCAAATAGTGGATGCAGCGAGGTTTGCACATGGTAGTGAACTGGTAGAAGAGGCTAGTATAAAATTTACTTTTAGAGATAGATTATACAAAAGCATTAGAGATGGGGGTATGTTTCAATACGAGCGGGTTTTTGAAGATTCAGTTGACAACACAGTGAGGGACGTATTGAACAATGAAGGTTTTTTTAGGGAAATAAATGGTGAGACCGTAGAACTTGATAAAGAGAAAAGCGATGCATATACCAATTCTGTAAATTCTGTAATCTATTTTGCTCTTTTGCCATATAACCTAAATGATCGAGCAGTTAACAAAACATATATAGGCACAACAAATATTAAAGGTGAGCCCTACCATCAAATAAAAGTAACCTTTGGCAAAGAAAAAGGAGGAAAAGATTATGAAGATGAGTTTGTTTATTTTTTCCACACTGAAAAAAATACGATGGACTACTTGGCCTATAATTATTTGACCGATGGCGGCGGGGCCAGATTTAGAGAGGCCTACAACCAAAGAGAAGTAGAAGGCATTTTATTTGCCGATTTCATCAACTATAAACCAATGGATGCCGCTCGAAGAGATGTGGAAAACTTTGACGAATTGTTTAAGAAAGATTCTCTACAAGAGTTATCGAGAATAGAAACAAAGGAAATAGAAGTAGTAATCAACCCCGAAGAAGAAAGTATCTAAATACAAGTTTTGCGGTAAAAAGCTTGGTGTTTATATTTATCAAAATATAAACATTTATGAAAATGAAAGATAAAACACTGAGACTTTTAATTTGTATTGCTGTAATTTTTTACGGATGCAGCTCACCTCAACAGGATTCTACTTCAGAAGAAACTACTCCTCAAGAATCTACTGTAGAAAACACCGAAACAGATACCCAAGGTTGGACTTACTTATTTGATGGCAATGAAATAAGCGGTTGGCACAACTATCTTAAAGATGGCGTAGAAGGCTGGTATGTACAAGACGGTATGCTTATTACAGATGGAGGCAACGGCGACATAGTAACCGATAAAGAATACGGTAATTTTGAGTTGGAATTTGAGTATAGTATTTCTCCCGAGGGTAACAGTGGTGTTTTTTACAAGATCATAGAAGATGAAAAATACAACGTTACCTACGTTACTGGGCCTGAGTATCAAATAATTGATGATGAAAACTATCCTGCCGAACTGAAGCCCGCACAGCATACCGCAGCTAATTATGACTTACATGTCCCAGAAAATATCAATCCGAATCCTCCGGGCTCATTTAATAAAGCCAAAATTGTAGTAAATGAAGGTAATGTTGAGCATTGGCTCAATGGAGACCTTATTGTTTCTTACAAGGTTGGAAGTGAAGATTGGCAACAGCGTGTGGACAACAGTAAGTTTGCTGAAATGGAAGGCTATGCCAAAGCTGAAAAAGGAAGAATAGGCCTACAAGACCACGGTGATAAGGTGATGTTTAAGAGCATCAGGATCAAGGAGTTGTAATCAGCCATTAGACTTTGGAATTAAGTATTATATTCTATGTGTCAATAGCGTTAGCTTCTTGCTTTTTGGTCGGTAATATTGCGCTCCGATCATTGCTTGAAGCATGCTATTTCTAGAGAAGAGGAGAGGCTAAATAATCAACCAATCACTATTAACCTACAACTAAAATCAATATATATGGAAATACAAGAATACTTTTCTCTTAAAGGTAAAACCGCAATTATAACTGGGGCAAGCAAGGGCATAGGGGAGGCCATCGCTTATTTTTTTGGCAAAGCTGGGGCAAAAGTCGTAATAAGTAGCAGAAAGCAAGACGCAGTTGAAGAAGTAGCCAAAAAGTTCAGGGCCGATGGCATAGATTGCGCTCCGATTGCTTGTCAAATGGGTGATATGGATGCCATAGATGTATTGGTAAACGCCACGATAGATACCTATGGCGCCCTAGATGTTGTAGTGAACAATGCGGCTACCAATCCTGTATTTGGGCCTATTATGGAAACCGATTTGGTAGCATACGATAAAATTATGGATGTTAATGTAAAAGGACCTTTGCATCTTAGTAAATTGGCTTATCCTCATCTCAAAAAAAGCGATAATGCTTCTGTGATCAATATAAGTAGTGTAGAAGGCATCACTCCAGGATTTGGTTTGGGTTTGTACAGCATGAGCAAGGCCTCTATGATCATGTTAACCAAAGTGTTGGCCAAAGAGTGGGGGCACCAAGGGATACGTGTAAATACTATATGCCCGGGTTTAATAAAAACTAAGTTTAGTCAAGCGCTTTGGTCTAACGAGAATATAATGAAACAGGTAATGACCAAACAGCCCATTAAGGAAATTGGCAAAACCGAAGATATTGCGGCTTTGGCCTTAACACTCGCTTCTAAATCAGGGGCGTACTGCACTGGGGCTACTTTTACTGCAGACGGTGGGCTTACTGTTTAGTAACACAGTTAATAACTTAGATTTTAGTTTTTGTGCCAGGGTGCCTCCCTTGCAAACCAAGGTCCTTGTGGTTTTTATAAAGTTTTTACGTAACTGCAATACTAATTAAAATCTATTACAGCTTAAACATCACTTAATTTTAAAATAGACAAAACAAGAAAATGGCTCATACAGGCGATCCTCTTTATAAGCAAAGATTAATTCCTCAATTTGTTACAGATAAGGTAAAAGAGGCTTATCCAACTGTGCAATCATTGATCATAGATGAATTAATGCCTTTAGAGGCTACTTTTCTACAAAAAGGATTCTCTGCGGTATGGCCAGCGCTCAACAAACTTAGAGATAAAGTAAAGCAGCAAGGCCTTTGGCTGCCCGTGTTACACGATACAGCAGATAATTTAGCACTGACCTTAACAGAGTTTGCCCAACTTAGCGAAGTGATGGCACTTTCGCCCTTGGGCCATTACATATTCAATTGCCAAGCGCCCGATATCGGAAACATAGAATTATTGGGTAAATACGGCTCAGAGGAAATCAAAGCCAAGTATTTAGCTCCATTGATCGAGGGAAAAATTAGAAGTTGCTTTTCTATGACAGAACCTGAATTTGCAGGTTCTAACCCCATCCATATGGCTACAACAGCTGAAAAAAATGGGGAACAATACATTATAAACGGGCACAAATGGTTTACTACTTCTGCAGATGGGGCAGCTTTTGCTGTGGTAATGGCAGTAACAGATGCTGCTAACGAGAACCCCTACCAAAAGGCGAGTATGGTCATTGTACCTACAGATAATCCAGGATTTGAACTGGTGAGAAATATTAGCATTATGGGAGAAACCGGGGAGTCTTACATGAGCCATGCAGAAATTAAATACAACGATTGTAAGGTGCCCATCAATAATTTAGTTGGACAAGCAGGTACTGGTTTTTTGCTTGCCCAAGAGCGTTTAGGGCCAGGGCGTATACATCACTGTATGCGCTGGATAGGTATTTGCGAGCGTGCTCTAGATATGCTTTGCAAACGTGTTATGAGTAGGGAGTTAGATAAAGATAAGCCTTTGGCCTCAAAACAAGCCATTCAGTTTTGGATTGCTGAGATACGCACCGGTATAGATGCGGCTAGAATGATGGTTCTACAGGCAGCACAGGCAATTGATCAGTATGGAGTAAAAGCATCTAGGGTGCAGGTCTCTCAAATTAAGTTTTTTGTAGCAGATTTACTCATGAATACCCTCGATAGGGCGATACAGGCGCATGGTGCTTTAGGCGTTACCGATGATACAGTGCTTTCTTTCTGGTATCGACATGAGCGAGGCGCCAGAATTTACGATGGCCCAGACGAAGTACATAAATCGGTTGTGGCAAGACAAGTCTTAAAAGAATATAAAAATCTATCTGCTAAATAGTATTTGAACCAAATCCTCGAAAGGAAGGGCTTTGGTGTAGAGGCGGTCACTATAAATGCTGGCTACCAACTTTATATAGCTAGGTTTTTCATCTATCAAAATATACTCGATAGAGATATTACCGAAAAGTTGGTCGAATAAGCTATCATCATCCATGCTTTTGAGTGGTGGCTTTAGATAATATTTTTCTATGGTTTCAACATAATTTGGCTTATCGTAGATCTTTCTGCCTGAATTGTTGAGCCTATAACCTGCATTGATTACTTGATCTTTTAAAAAATCAAAAAAGAAGCTAAAAGCCTGTTGACCAATTGTAGGATTGAAGGTTAATGCAAAACCATTGGCATAAGGTGTAGTAAGTATGTGAAATTTTAAATCGGTTTCCTGTTTTTGGAGTTTTAATTGATAGGCTTGATAAACTCTATCTAGTAAGGGTTTGTATGCACGCTCATTGATCCATCTAAAATAAGCCTTGTTATAGTTTTCTGCTCGTATCAATTTTTCTGTAACAAAGGGTTCTTTACTTACCGTACCCTGTTTTTCAGGAAAAATTTTCTGCATGATTTTATCGAAAAATGACATATGGCCTATTTTAAATTCTTGATATGCTGGTAAACGTAAGGATATGATTTAACTTAAAAACTCCATTTTTGAACTCCTTTAGGAAAACTAAGTATTTGAGTAAAGAAAAGGTTATAAAAAAACGCTACAGCTTTAGAGCCGTAGCGTTTTCTTTAAAATATATGTTTCTGTCTTTTATATTGATATGCCCATAAATGACATAAAAGCTATGCCCATAAGGCCTGTGATAATAAAAGTAATACCTAATCCTTTTAATGGAGGAGGAACGTCTGAATATTTCAACTTTTCTCTAATGGCAGCCAAAGCTACAATAGCTAGGTACCAACCTATTCCAGAAGAAAAACCAAAAACTGTAGCCTCTGTTAAATTGTACTCTCTAGGAACCATAAAAAGCGAAGAACCTAATATAGCACAGTTTACAGCTATAAGAGGTAAGAATATACCAAGTGAGCCATAAAGAGCTGGAGAGAATTTTTCAATTGTCATTTCAACTAACTGTACTATTGAAGCGATTACAGCTATAAACATAATAAACTGTAAGAAGCTTAAGTCGATAGCAGCAAAGTCTTCACTTAGCCAAGTTAGAGCTCCTTCTTTCAATATTAAATCAAAAATTAGCCAGTTTACGGGTACAGTAATAGTTAAAACAAATATTACGGCAAGACCTAAACCAGATGCGGTTGGTACTTTTTTAGAAACTGCCAAGTAAGAACACATACCTAAAAAATAGGCAAATACCATGTTCTCTATAAATATTGACTTTATGCCTAGGTTTATTAAATCCATATCTAAAAATTATTAACTGTGTTCAACATAACCATTTCTCCAACGTTGCACCCAAATTACAATGCCTATAACCAAGAAGGCACCAACAGGTGAAGTCATTAAACCATTAGTAGGGAAGTTGTTCCAACCTATAGCTTCAAATACTTTAAAGTTGAATAAAGACCCTGAACCAAGCAGCTCTCTAAAGAAAGCAACAATCAGAATTACCCAAGCGTAACCAAAGGCACTGCCGAATCCATCTAGGATTGAGTCATAAGGTTTATTGCCCATAGCAAAGGCTTCAAGGCGACCCATTATAATACAGTTAGTAATTATAAGGCCCACATAAACACCTACTACCTTCGATACATCGTATAGATAGGCCTTCAAGACCTGATCAACAACAATAACCAAAGAAGCTACAACTCCAAGCTGAACAATTATTCTGATACGTTGCGGAATTGCATTTCT
Source organism: uncultured Thalassovita sp. (assembly GCA_937129345.1). Taxonomy (GTDB): domain Bacteria; phylum Bacteroidota; class Bacteroidia; order Cytophagales; family Flammeovirgaceae; genus Chondrinema. The sequence continues at coordinate 14,038 of CAKZMZ010000026.1, forward strand.
TAAAACTGAAATGATTAGGTTGGAGAAAACTATTACGAACATAACGGCAATAGCCATTACAAAAGTAGGTTCCAATTTAGCCGTTACTGCAAGTGCAGAGCATATTCCTAATACTTGAACCGTGATTGGGTTATCATCATCTAAGGGATCAGAAATAATTCTTTTTCTCCTTTTGGACAGTAAAGCTTCACTTTTTGCTTTTTCAACTGTTTTTTCTGCAGTTTCTGTACTCATATAAAATTGCGTTTTAAATTATAGACTACTCATTGAAGAAGTGCCTTTTAAACTTTTAAAGTAAGACTCGTAATAAGTAAGGTAGTTTTTTAACATGTCGTTTACTCCGTTACCAGTAATAGTGGCGCCAGACATTCCATCTATATGGTTCATATCCTTCTTGTCTTCTGAGTTACTTTCTCCTTTAAGCATCTTTACTGCAACTAACTCACCTGACTGGTCATAAATGTTTTTACCTTGGTAGCGTTGCTGAATTTCGGAATCTGTAATCCTTGCTCCTAGGCCTGGCGTTTCTGCTTTGTGATCAAAAGAAACACCTTTTACAGTACTTAAATTTTCCTCAAGTGCAACATATCCCCAAATATAATCCCACAATCCAAACCCATAAACAGGAACTATAACAGCCTCTAATTTATTAGGGTCTGCTTCGCTCATAAATTTAAATACTGGATAATTTCTATCTTCTGGCTTAAGCTTGTACTGCTTGTCAACTTTTACTTCTTCGGCTACTACATCTTCAATGATTTCACCGTCGTAATTAACCGTAATAGAAGCAATCCTTTTATCATAAATTTCAGATAATTCCTGTTTGCTCTTGCCCTCTACATTCATTACTGCACTAAGAATCTGTTTTCTTGTTTCTAGTTTTACTTCTCTTTGCTGTCTGTCTTTTAGACTTACAGCAGTTATAGATAGCAAACCTCCGAGTACTATAGTTAAACCTGTCGCAAATGCGATGATGTATGCGTTAGACTGTTGCACGAGATAACCTCCTTTTTTTATTAGATTGAACAACGTAATAATCGATAAGTGGTGCAAAGACATTCATTAGCAATACCGCCAACATAATGCCTTCCGGATAAGCAGGGTTAAATACCCTGATTAATACGGTAAGCATACCAATAAGCAAACCGTAAATCCATTTACCAGTATCTGTATGTGTACCTGATACGGGGTCGGTTGCCATAAAAACGGCACCAAATGCCAAACCTCCCATTACCCAGTGATAATGCGCAGGCATATCCATAAAAGGATTGGCTCCTGCTAGGTTAAAGATAAGCCCCATTAAATAGGCGCCAAAAAACACAGTTAAAATAATTCTTGCACTACCTATACCTGAAAAAATTAAAATTGCAGCTCCAATTAAACAAGCAAGCGTTGAGGTCTCGCCGATAGAACCGGGTACAGTACCGATAAACAAGCTTGAGTAAGAGAACATGTCTGCATTCCAATTAGAAGTAAAAGCATCACCTACACTTCCTGCTTGGGTAGAAGCTGCAATGGCTAATGCGGTTGCACCTGAATATCCTTCCACAGTGGCTACTCCATCAAGTACAGTCCAAACTTCACCAGATATATCGGTAGGGTAGGCAAAGTAAAGGAATGCACGGGCTGTCATGGCAACATTGAGTATATTCATGCCTGTACCTCCAAACACCTCTTTTGCCAAAATTACTGCAAAGGCAGTTGCTAGGGCAACTTGCCAAAGTGGTATGTTTGGGGGCATGATCAAAGGTATTAACATACCAGTTACCAAAAAACCTTCATTTACCTCGTGCCTTCTTATAGTGGCAAAGGTAAATTCTATGGTCAATCCTGTAGCGTAAGAAACTACTACAACCGGTAATACATACCAAGCACCAAAAATAATTTTATCTAAAAAAGCTCCACCTTCACCTGTGGCCAAAAAATGCTGATGTCCTACATTCCATATACCGAACAGTAAACACGGCACCATGGCCAATATTACTGTCATCATCATTCTCTTAAGGTCTATAGCATCCCTTACTTGAACACCACCTTGAGATTTTGTGGTATCTGCAGGTGTAAAGAACAAGGTCTCGTGGGCCTCGTAGATGTAGAAGAACTTCTCATATTTGCCTCCCTTTTCAAAGTTAGGCCTTACTTTATGTAGAAAATCCTGTATGAACTTCATGTATGTTATAGAAATATATTAAAAATACAATTCATAAAAATTTGAGAGATTATCCTTCTCTCATTAGGTTAATTCCTTTGCGCACTATCGATTGCACATCGTGTTTAGAAACATCTATGTATTCACAAAGTGCCAAGTCTTCTTCTGCAACCTCGTAAATGCCAAGCGCTTCCATTTCGTCAAAATCCTCAGCCATAATGGCTTTTAATAGATGCGTAGGTAAAATATCCATAGGAACAACCTTTTCAAATGCACCCGTCATTACAAATGCTCGCTTTTGCCCGTTCATGTTGGTGTCCAACACATATTCTTCTTTTCCATTATTTAAGAAAGAAAGAAGGCCAAAAGCTCTGTGGAAACTCAATCGCTTTTTAGTGATAGAGAACCAACCATCTGTTAGAACAAATCTTTGTTGATCACCTTCAGGAATAATCGTTACCATGTGATCATAGAATCCTAAGTAACCTTTTTTCCCAACACTAACACCGGTCAATACATTCCCTGAAATAACCCTTACATGATTTTGTTTAAGCTGGCTATTAATTATTTTTTCTAGAGAAGCACCACCGTAAACGCTGTAATATTTGGGCTCTTTTATTTCAGAACCGGCAATTGCTACAAGCTTACTAGAATCGTATTTGCCCTCGAGAAAAAGCTTACCTATTTGTATAACTCCAAAAGGATTCAGCGTCCAAACGATTTCACCTGTATTGATTGGGTCTATATGGTGGATTTGAACACCAACATTGCCTGCAGGATGTTTTCCAAAGAATTTATTGATTTGTATGTCTTTGGCTTGAGAAAAGATGGATGGTACCTCAGCGTTGCCATCCAAATTAACATGAATCAAACCTTTGGTGAATTTCTTTAAGATTTCAACACCTGCCTGGAAATATTTGTCTTGGTCTTTGAACAAATACGCATAGTCAGGCGCCAATGGATGACTGTCAAAACCAGAGATGAAGATAGATTTTGGTGTATCTTCAGGGTTGGCCACTATGGCATAGGGCCTTTGTATGATGTTTGGCCATACACCGCTGTTCAACATCTGCTTTTTGGCCGTTTCTACATCCAAGTTCTCTATGTCTGAGATAGAATAACTATTGTAAGATTCATACTCGATTTGCTTGTCTGCGAGTATTTTAACCTCTAACAGTTTTCTTTTCTCTCCCCTTTTTATCTCAACCACTTCTCCACTCACCGGCGAAGAATACATGATACCTTCGGCTTTTTTGTCAAATAAAATGGGAGTGCCTGCTTTTACATTGTCTCCTTCTTTTACAATGACTTTTGGCCTGATCATGCCAGCAAAATCTGTAGGTTTGAGTGCATAAGTGTCAGGTACAATTTCAGTACTTGTCTGTAAGGCAGCTTTACCTGCCAAATTGATATTAAATCCCTTTTTTAGCTTAATACTCTTCGACATTTTTTCAATGCTATGTATGCTCAACAATTTGCTGCGAAATTATTAAATAAAGCCTTATCACAAAATAAATAATACTTGTTTAGACTAATTCTAAATAAGAAAAGCAAAAAGTATTTTATTCTTAAAATAATGATAATGGCTTTAGATAAATTTTTAAAAAAATAAGTTTCACAAAAAAATAACACGCACATTTACATTTATTATTTTTTGTTAGTATCAAATGTTTTCGTGCCAAAAAGAAAAATGTACATAAAAATCCATGGGCTGTCGTACCCGCCAACATCTATTAAAAAAGCGGTACTCCAATGGAACAAGATACCAGCAACTACAAAAATAAAACATGCTCTACCACTTACAATGGAGAAAACGAAAAAAAATTGAAATAAGAGTACAAATAATGATGCAATTTGCGGGAAAGGCTCGTACAAGAACCAATGCCCTTTTTCCATATTTGCGAGTAGTTGCATTTTAATTGTATGGCCGCTTAACCAACTCAAACCTCCTGTCATCAATTTTTCTAGTGCACTAAATAAATAAGCAAGGCCTATACTTATTCTAATGCCTGCTATAGCCATGCCCCGAAAGTGGAAATTATTCTGATGAAAAAGCGGTAGCAGTATAACGGCATAAGTAAATGTAGCATAGGTATGGTCTATTTTCTCAAAGCCCTGTAATAAGCCTAGTTGATACAAGAAAAGCAGCGCCACCCCTATACTCGCCCAAAATTTCCTCTCATATAAAATGCAGACAGCAATTAAAAAAAAGTAAGTAATAGATATAAAATAAATGCCCAATTTATTTGGGAAAAACGGAATCCACTGAACGATGCCCACAGGTTTAAAGAGCTCTTGTACTGCTGTGAGTGAAAGCAGGTTGGCAGGCCAATCGTAGGTATAGTAGATGCATGCCAAATAGAACGATACCGTAAACCATTTTATTTGTAAGCTATTTAAATGGGAAAGCACTGTATATTGTCTTTCAAAATAGTCCCTAAGCCTTTGTATTTGTATGCCAGCCCAAAATAGAAATGAAAATAAAATAACAAGGTTGGCTCTATAAATGACTTGCTCGTACTTACCCAAGAAAAAAGCTGTGGGAAAACGTTGGGTTTCTACCTCGAGCCTAGGATAAAATGTTGTGATAAAACCATTAAATGATGGAAAACTTTGAGGTTGGTTTAAATAGTCTTCTATAAAGTCATGAAAAGGGCCAAGGGCTAAGGCATTGAAAATTATCAAACCCACAACTAAAATTAAGATGCTAACTAGTTTATTGTCAAGGCTCAACTTTTACTGGATTTTTGTACGATGCAACAGTATCTGTTAGGGTAATTATGTTAGAAAAAGCGTCGCCGTCCTTGTAATGTCTTAGCATGTAAAACTCGGTATAAGCGCCCATATCTTTGGCCATAATACTAAGGAAATGGTTCGCCTGATTCCTGTAATAATAATTGCGCATTAAATATTCAGAAATACTAGGATAAAGCCCTTTTGCCATGGGATCGAACTTTCTGAATTGCCCATTTTCATAAACCAATATTTCGAAGGTTTCATGAGTGAGGTTTTGTTTCGGCGGTTCTGCAAACATACCATATCTATAAAAAGGAAAAAGGCTTTTTTGCAATACAAACGGCAATAAAAAGCTAAAAAGTAATAATACAAAAAATGCGAGAATCGGTTTTTTCATGTAGTTATTTACTGCCTTTTAAGCACGGTTTGGGTTAGACTTTTATGAGATGCATAATTAATAGGTAATATGCAAAAGGTTTTGTTATTTTCAGTTGTATTATTTAAGCAATAAATTGAATTATTTAATGTACTTGCAGGGATTTAATGCATCATTCATGTTTGTTTAAATAGATTAGTTAGCTTTGTAAAAAATTTTTTTTATTAATAATTATATACATGATTGATACTAAAGTAAAGTACAAAGTTAAAGACATTGCCCTAGCAGATTGGGGTAGAAAAGAAATTAATTTGGCGGAAGCCGAGATGCCAGGCCTTATGGCATTAAGAGAAGAATATGGCGAAGCTAAGCCTTTAAAAGGTGCTCGAATAGCTGGTTGTCTTCACATGACAATACAAACAGCAGTACTTATAGAAACTTTGGTTGAACTTGGTGCAGAGGTACAGTGGTCATCATGTAATATTTTTTCTACTCAAGACCAAGCGGCGGCAGCAATTGCTGCTGCGGGTATTCCGGTATTTGCTTGGAAAGGAATGAGCGAAGAGGAATACAACTGGTGTATAGAACAGACCTTATTTTTTGGAGAAGACAGAAAGCCATTGAACATGATCTTGGATGATGGCGGTGATTTGACCAACGTTGTTTTGGATAGCTATCCTGAATTGGTCGGGGAAGTAAAAGGTATCTCTGAAGAGACTACAACTGGTGTATTGAGATTGTACGAGCGGATGAAAAAAGGCGAACTTCCTATGCCTGCAATCAATGTAAACGACTCTGTAACCAAGTCTAAGTTTGATAACAAGTACGGTTGTAAAGAATCTGCGGTAGATGCCATTAGAAGAGCGACCGATATTATGGTTGCCGGTAAAGTAGCTGTTGTAGCTGGTTATGGCGATGTAGGTAAAGGTACTGCTCTATCTCTAAGAGGCGCTGGTGCTAGGGTGATCGTTACCGAAATTGATCCAATTTGTGCGTTGCAGGCTGCAATGGACGGTTTTGAGGTTAAGAAAATGACCAGTGCAGTGCAAAGGGCTAATATTGTTGTAACGGCCACTGGTAACAAAGACATTTTGACCGAAGAACATTTTAGGTTGATGAATGACAAAACCATTGTTTGTAACATTGGCCACTTTGACAATGAAATAGACGTAGCTTGGTTGAACAAAAACTACGGAGATACCAAGTACAACATCAAACCTCAAGTAGATGTGTACAACGTTGATGGCAATGAGTTGATCTTACTTGCCGAAGGTCGTTTGGTAAACTTAGGTTGTGCTACGGGTCACCCATCTTTTGTAATGTCAAACTCATTTACAAACCAAACCTTGGCACAAATCGAGTTGTGGAAAAACGGTGATCAATACGAGAACAAAGTATATACCTTGCCTAAGCACCTAGACGAAAAGGTTGCTGCCCTACACTTAGAGAAAATTGGTGTTGAGTTAGAAACGCTAAGCAATGATCAAGCTCAATACATTGGTGTAGATCCACAAGGGCCATTTAAGCCTGAGCATTACAGATACTAAGCTTTTGTATTTGCAGATAAGAAAAGCCGCTCTTTTGAAGGGCGGCTTATTTTTTTGCTCTTTAAGTTTTCCTAGCACCCATTTTTTTTGAGCATCAAAAAAGTAGGATGCTTGTTCTGTTGGTTAGTTACCCAAATCTGACATATTCTGGTAAAATTGTAGCAGTTTAGGGTCGGTCTCTTTCTTTACTACATCTTTTAAATAAGCTTCCACGCCTTCTAATTCGCTAAAAAGATATAAGGCTTGAAAAACCGCTGATTTTTGATTGAAATCGTCACTATTTTTGAATAGCTCTTTAAGTATGGCTACGCCTTGCAAGCGGGTTTCTTCGGGCCTGCTCAGCAGGTAATTACCTAAGTAATTGATCAACAAGGCAGCCTCTTGCCCACTTTTTTTTCTTAATTTTCCAGAAAACCAATCTAATTTGTTGGGTACGCTAAAGTAACCATAAAAATCTGCCATGGTGAGTAGGAGGGTAAGGTCGTTGCTATCCTCAAATTGCTCTACTTTAGAGATAGGGTTTTCTCCGCCAAGGTTGGCATAACCGTACAAGGCTGTCGCAATTACAGCATAAGAACTGTCTTGCAGTGCGGCTTCTATTGCATCTAAATTTCTTTTGCCTAAGCTAGATAAGGTGTTCAGCGCTTCAGCGCGAACTAAAGACTTCGGGTCATTGCTCGCTAAATCCCTAATCAAATTATTGATCTCCTCAAAATCATCCGCTGCTTCGGGATATTCCGCAAAAGCCCTGGCCGCAATTTCTCGTATTTTCCAGAAATCGGCCTTTAGAGCATCTAAAAAAACCGCCTTAATTTTTTCATCGCTTACAACATCGCTTTCCAATTGCTCCAATGCATCTTTTCTAGTCAATATTTTTTCGGCATGGTAAAACTGGAAAATAAACTCATCGGTAGTTTGTATGTAATCTACTTGGCAAGGCAGGTAGGTTTCCGCATCAAAGAGTACAAGGTCGGGTTTTTTACCTGTGTAAAAAGTGAAATCTTCTCTTTCTCCATTTATCACAATTTCATGGCGCTCTTTTTTGCCATCTACCCAAATGTCTACAAAGACGGGTAATTCGTAAATTGGGGTAAACTCTTCATCTTGTAGTTGCCTTACCCTGAGTTCGACCCTGCCCGAATCATAATCAGAGACTACATTTAAATCAGGATGGCTCCTTTCTAAGAACCATTGGTTAAAAAACCAATTGAGGTCTTTTCCAGTAATTTCTTCAAAAGCAATGCGTAAATCATGTATTTCCGCTGCTTGGTATTCATGCGCTTTTAAGTAATGGTTAAGAGAGGCGAAAAAGGCTTCGTCTCCAACGTGTTTGCGCAACATGTGCAGTAATAAAGACCCTTTGGCATAAGAGTGATTATCGAACATGTTTTCCTTATCTTGATAATGAAAGCGGATCAGTGGCACGCGCTTGCTTTCTGCTTCCAACAAATAAGCATCGCGTTCTTCTAGCCAATGCAAGTCGGCTTCCTCAACACCGTGCTTGTGTTCAAGCCAAAGGTATTCTGAGTAAGTGGCAAAAGCCTCATTTAGTGGTAAGTTGGCCCATGATTCTGTCGTAACCAAATCGCCAAACCAATGGTGAAAAAGTTCGTGGGCTATAATGCCGTCCCAATCTTGATCGATTAAGTAGCGGTCATCTACTTGCAGGGCTTCCATAAAAACAGAGGCTGTGGTATTTTCCATAGCTCCCGAAACAAAATCCCTTACTACTACTTGTGCGTATTTGTTCCAAGGGTAAGGGTAATCTAGGATTTCTGAAAAATAAGCTATCATTTCTGGGGTATTCCCAAAAATATCTAGGGCATATTGTTCATATTCGGGTTCTACGTAGTAGGTAATGGGCACTTCTTGCCAAGGTTCATCTGCCACGATAGAATACTTGCCAATGGCCATCATGAACAGATAAGGCGCATGTGGTTTTTCTTGTAACCAATGGTCGGTGCGCGTGCCATCTTCATTAATTTGCTGGCTCAGTAATTTACCATTAGACAGGGTTTGAAATGCAGTATCTACCGTAATAAGCATTTCTTGAGTGGTCTTCATGTTGGGCGAATCAAATGTGGGAAACCACTTGGAGTTGGCCTCTGTCTCGCCTTGTGTCCAGATCTGTTGGGGTTTGTAAGGGTTTTTACCCAAGGGGTTGATGAAATAAAGCCCTTTATCAGAAGTGATGGCTTGGCTGCCACCAGTAGCTTGCTCGTTTGGTTTGGCGGTATAATCTATATAAAGTTCTAGGGTATCTTCTTTTGTATAAGTCTTATCGAGCGATATGTTGAGTTTTAAACTGTCGTAATTAAAAGCCAGAGATTTTTGTGTTCCATTCTCTACCAAGCTCACTTTGTGTATATCAAATCCTTTGGCATCGAATACCAAGGTATCTTGTGTATAAAAATGGGGAGATACGGTGATGTTCGCTTTACCCAAAAGATATTGCTTTTCCCAATCGAAACGCACATCTAATTTAGTGTGGACCAAATCAAAGGATATGGTTCTAGATGGACGATAGGGGCCTTTCTCTACTACCCAAGCAGGTGCTGCTTCTTCTAGAAACTCTTCTGGTATGGGTTGCTGTATTTGGGGCACACCTGTAAACTCTATTTCTGTGCCAGGGTCTTCTTGAACGGTTTTTTCTGTGGGTTTGCAAGCATTAAAAATAAGTAGGACAGCAAGCAGGTAGTAGGTGTAATGGCTAAACTCAACTTGGTAAGGATAATTACTATTTCGCATAGATAATTTACTGATATAAAGATGTAAACCAAACAACAAATCAGCTAAAGATTTGGATTTTTTGCAATTTAACAGAAAAAAATAAGCAATTTACCTTATTTGCCATAAAAATGAACTGTTTAGCAAGCCTCCCCGCAAAGTATTTCTGATTCTGTTTAAATTAAGGGGGGCAATTCCTTGTGCATAGGTTTTTTTCTCGGGCTTTAAGCGTTAAATTTGCGCAAATTTTAGCTAACACTTCATCTTAAAACATACATTATGTCAGCAAGTTATGATTTGATTGTTATTGGCAGCGGGCCAGGCGGATATGTGGCGGCAATTAGAGCCTCTCAATTGGGAATGAAAACAGCAGTGGTTGAAAAGGCAGAGATTGGAGGCATTTGTTTAAATTGGGGATGTATCCCAACTAAAGCGCTTTTAAAAAGTGCACAAGTATTCGAATACATCAAACACGCAAATGATTACGGGATAGATGTAAAAGATGCCTCTGTAAATTTTGATGGTATGGTAAAGCGCAGCAGAAATGTTGCAGGTGGTATGAGCAAAGGTATAGAGTTCTTGTTCAAGAAGAACAAAATCGATAAGCTCATGGGCCACGGAAAAATCATTGCCAAGAATCAAGTAGAGGTAACCGATGCAGACGGTAATAAAAATACCTATCATGCCAAAAATATTATTTTGGCTACCGGAGGCCGTTCAAGAGAGTTGCCGGGTATTAAGATAGATAATGAAAAAATTATTGGCTATCGCAAGGCTATGGTAATGGAAAATCAGCCAAAAAGTATGGTGATCATGGGTTCAGGCGCCATAGGTGTTGAGTTTGCCTACTTCTACCAAGCGATAGGTACTAAGGTTACTATCGTTGAGTATTTGCCCAATATTGTGCCTAATGAAGACAAAGACGTTTCCAAGCAACTAGA
>CAKZMZ010000027.1 GCA_937129345.1 uncultured Thalassovita sp.
AGTACCACCAATCAATACGGTACGTGAGTTTACTACGCCGCCTTGTCTCCAATCAAACAAAACACCCAAAGAGAGATTTTTGTAAGTAAAGCTGTTTTGGAAACCGACCATAAAGTCAGGATTGTAATTGCCCAAGTTTTTAAGCTCCGGATCTCTTATGGCAAAGCCATCTTCGTTGTGGACCACTTCTCCAAAAAATGGACTGTTCTCATCTTCTACACGCCTAAAGCCTGTTCCATATACATCACCTACTCTACCATCTACCTGAGCCAACACTTGCACATAATTATTGGCAATTTGGTACACGTCTAATCCATCAATCAATTCTTTTACTTCGCCTCTGTTTCTGGTAAAGTTGATGTTAGAGTTCCAAGTAAATCCGCCTTTAGTTCTTACCGGAGTAGCTCCAAGCATCACTTCCCAACCTTGGTTTTGGATTTCACCTGCATTAATGATCCTTGAGCTAAAACCAGAAGTATTAGACACAGGTAGTGTTAAAATCTGATTTTTAGTGACGTTGTTGTAATAAGTAACATCTAAGTTGATGCGGCCATCTAAAAAACGGAGGTCTGCCCCGAACTCAACAGAATTGGTCTCTTCAGGCTTTAAGTCAGCATTTCTTAATATTGAAGAAGCACTTACACGCTGGTAGTTGCCAAATGGCTCATTAAAAGAGAAGGTATTTCTTAAGGCATAAGGATCTGTATCGTTACCAACTACCGCCCAGCCTGCTCTTAATTTTGCAAAAGAAATGGCTTGAGGGAGCTCAACCATATCAGAAATAATTGCACTCGCTCCTACCGATGGGTAGAAATAAGAATTATTACCTTGTGGTAAAGTACTAGACCAGTCGTTTCTGCCGGTTATGTCTAAGAAGAGTACGTTTTTGTAAGAAAGGTTCACAAAACCGTACAAGCTTTGTACTTCTCTTTGGTCGTCGAATTGCGTTTTTGCCAAAGGTTCTGCCGCATTACCAAAGTTGAAAATACCGGGAACAGAAAGGGCATTGGCACTGAATCTTCTGTAACGGTTTTCTTCTACCCGCAAGTTACCACCTACTGAAGCGCCTAACTGAAAATCTTGATTGAGTTCTTTGTTATAAGACAATAAGAAGTCTGTGTTTTGCTCTCTAAAATACACATTGTCTTCTCTGTACTGACCTCTAGGAAAGCGTTGTGAGCTAAAGGCCCGCTTACTTACACGAAGATCATTGGATAAATCTAGACCTGAACGAACAAAAAAGCTTAATTCTTCAGTCAGTTGGAAATCTACGCGTACATTACCAAACAAGCGGTCTTTATCAAACGCATTGGTGTTCTCATACATCGTAAAGTATGGGTTATCATGCCAGTTGTAGTTATAGTTAAACTGCTGCACGTTTTCTAAGCCAGGCTGCCAGTAGTCTCTTAAGGTATTCATGTCTATTTGGCGACCGAACCACACCCATAGATACATGATGTTTTCTGTGCCATAAGAGTTGTTAGGACGATTGTTACTGTTGCTATTAACATAATTGAGAGATGAGCTTACCTTTACCTTGTCCGAAAGGTCATAAGAACCACTCAAAGCGAAATTCTCTCTGTTGTAATCGGTGTTGGGCAAAATGCCCTCGCTTTGTAGGTTGGTATAACTGGTCCTAAAATTACCTCTATCGTTGGCACCTTGCAACGAAACATTGGTAGAGGTAGTAATCCCTGTCTCAAAGAAATTTTCTATGTTGTTGGGGCTGGGCGTCCAAGGGAGTGGTGTGGCGGTATCGGTAAAGTTGCCTGCTGCATCTCTCGGTCTTAAAGCAAAATCACCCGCCCTTACCCCACTAGAGGTTGGGCTGTTGTGTTGGATGATAGACTGACCGTTAAAAGCTGGCCCCCAACTCTCATCAATGTTATCGTTCACACCTGCACCAAAGCCATCGCCAAATTCAAATTGGCCACCTGCACCTTGTCCGTAACTGTTCTGATATCTAGGAATCCTCAAGGCTTCTTCAAAAGTAACATTCTGGTTTACGTTCACTTGGAAACCCTTGCCTCCTTTACCCGATTTGGTAGTAATCAAAATAACCCCGTTGGCACCACGAGAACCGTACAAAGCAGTTGCATTAGGGCCTTTTAAGACAGAGATGTTTTCAATGTCATCAGGGTTGATGTCTTGAGCTCCATTGCCATAATCGGTTTCAAGATTACCTTCGGCCCTATTGCTAGTGGTACGGTTGCTAATGGGAATACCGTCTACTACAAACAAGGGCGAGTTTTGTCCGGGAATCAGAGAGCTTTCTCCACGAATGGTGATCAATGAGGTAGAACCTACACCTGATGAACCATTGACAATTTGTACGCCGGCCACTCTGCCAGCTAGAGAGTTCACTACGTTGGTTTCTCTAGCCTCAGTCAATTGTTGGCCATCTACTTCTTGCACGGCATAACCCAATGCTTTTTGCTCTCTTTCAACACCCAAAGCCGTTACCACTACTTCATCCAACTCCGTGTCGTCTACTTGTAGCACTACATTTATGGTAGACTGCGAACCTACAGTTATTTCTTGTGCAGAAAAACCTACATAGGAATATACCAGCACATCTTCTTCTGAATCTACAACTAGGCGATAGTTACCGTCTAGGTCACTTATAGTACCTTTTGAGGTTCCTTTAACCAGTACACTTACACCTGGCAAGGATTCGCCTGAATTTTCTGTTATAGTTCCTGTTACGATACGTTCCTGAGACTGGCTCTCCTGAGCGAGTCCAGTAAAAGTCGGGGCAATAAATAAAAACAAAGCCGTAACTAGCTTGCATAAGCCGTTACTGCTACTTAGTAGCATACTTTTCATAAAAAAAATGTTTAGATGGATCTTAATTTTTTTAAATCATGATAGTTGGTAGGGCTTCAATTACACGAGCCCTGTTATGAATTGGAAATGTTGCCGCATTTACAATCCAAATTTTGAGTTGAAAGAACAGTACAAAGCTGCAAAACTTAGTTTACTGTGTAAAAAATAACCCTTTACAAAATCATGAATAATCAAGACCTAAAAAAGCATAACAAAGCCCATTTGTTAACAAAAGTGAAACAGTTTAATAATGTGGATATTGATTTTTTTAGTAATGGCTCATATAATTTTTTTATGCCATTACTTAGAAGTAGCCTTTGGGGCTATGCAGGACTTATCGGAAAAAAATCTTGCTAACATTGGACTTTAAGTAAATGTTACAAGCTTATGGAGATTCAAGAAAATCATACAATTTGGATGCAAAAGGCGATCGCTTGTGCCCAAGAAGGAAGCACCCCCTTTGGCGCGCTAATTTTAAACCAACAAAGCGAATTTGTTAGCGCCTTTAATTCTACTAAGAAAGATGGCCCCACTGCCCATGCAGAAATGAACGTTTTACAAAAGCTAAAGCAACTCGATTATCAAAGTAAAAATGAACTGGTGCTTTACACCACTGTAGAACCCTGCCCCATGTGCATGGGCGGCATTCTTTGGGCGGGTATTGGTAAAATTGTCTATGGCGCTTCTATTGAAGAAGTCAGCAAAATCATCAAACAAATAAAGATTGATAGCCACACATTGGCCAACAAAAGCTGGTACCAGCCAGAAATTATTGGTGACGTACTTAAAGCAGAATGTCTTGCTTTGTTTGAGGGGTGGAATTGATAACTTCTTTGATATCAACACCCAAGAATTGGCCAAAACAATCATCGACGAGATTAGAAAAATCTTTAATAAGTTTTGGCTAAATTCGAAGAACCGCACACTAAATCATTTTTATGAACGAAGATGCAAAACTTTGGCTTTTGCCCCAAAATAGAATCAGGCAGTTCTATCTTTTATTGATCCTTAACTTTGGCTGTATAGTGGCATTACAGATAACAGGGGCTGAACTTAAAAATGAAGTAGCTTCCGCCGGCATCGTCTCTTACGAGTTTGCTGGTGACATGCCCAATGCACAAAATATTTTAAACAGTTGGGATGCAGAAACCAAGATTACAGTAGGCATTAATTTAGGCATAGACTACCTTTTTCTGCTACTCTATTCCCAAGCCATCGCCTTAGGCTGTTTGCTGGTAGGTCAATATGGTAAAATGAAAACGAGTATCATTTCTCTTATAGCCAACTTACAATTTGTAGCGGCTTTTTTAGATGCGATAGAAAATTATGCTTTAATTCAATTGTTAACAGGCAGCAAACTAGATTTTTGGCCGTCCATTGCGTATTGGTCTGCACTTCCAAAATTTACCCTCGTTGCCATTGGACTATTGTTCATTTTGTATGCAGGTGTTAAGGGAGCCATTCAAAAGAAGTAAAAAAGCCCAACTATCATTTTATACATTTTAATGTTTAAGGATTAAACCTCGTAGGTTTAATTGCCCTAGAAGTACTTGAAATGTGGTTTTATATCAAAAACCTCATAGGTTTTTGACAAAACGTATAGTAGTTAGTCACTTTATAATATTTTGGATCTGCTGATAAGAATACCGACGACAACTTAAATATTATCTGTTTAACCTACTGATAATCAGCAGCTATTTAACACAAAGCTTAATCTTTACTTTACTATATAAAAAAGATTTAATGGTGTCATCCCTACCGGGATTTTACTGTTCTTATAACTTTTAGTCTAGAATAGTATCATCCCTGTCGGGATTAATGTAATTAGTTGAAATTACTGATAACTCATAGGCATTTTACGCACTTTGTTGGCTTGCTCAAAAGCGTAGCCTATTTTCAATAACTTTTCTTCTTCAAAAGATTGGGCAATAAAAGTAAGACCGGTAGGCTCGCCTTCATCATAACCCATGGGAACAGTCAAACAAGGATATTTTGCAGCTGCGGCAAGGCCTGCACTCCAATTGTCTTTAGATAAAACAAAGTCTAGATCATGTTCAGACATAGGTGTATCAAAAAACTTCTTTCCTTCTTGGTTTAACTTAACTTTTAAAGCTTCGTGGGCTTCTGTATCTAAATCTACTTCCAAAATGCCTTCGAACCTGCCTTGTCCGTAAGGCATGGCCAATGCGCTATCGGCTCGGTTAAAGGCTACCACTTCAGCTACGGTTTTTTGGGCTATGTCTTTAGCGGCATAATTTTCTAAGTAGTGTTGCAAGTCGATTTTCATATCGGCTCTGAGCAATTCGCCAAAACCTTCTAAATCCACCTTGGTAGGTTCTATTTCTACTACTATTCCGCCCATCTCTTTAATTTTTTCGATATTCAAGCTGTAAAGTGAGTCCTCTAAAAAGTTGGTCAATACGCCAAAACGCGTTCCTTCAATCTTACCTTCTTCAAGATTTTCCCAATAACTGATATTTTTGGGATTGTCTTTGGTAGCTGGGTCTGCCGCATCCTCCCCACTTAAGGCAGATAGCAAAATGGCATTGTCTACCACGTTTTTGGTCATTGGCCCGGGGGTATCCAAAGTACTTGAGATGGGAACGATACCTGTTCTGCTCAATAGCCCAACAGTTGGCTTTAAACCTACCAAAGAATTTTTGCTAGATGGAGAAAGGATAGAACCCGAGGTTTCTGTACCTATAGTTACTGCGGCATAATTGGCCGCACCACTGGCACCACTGCCCGAACTTGAACCGCCCGTATCAAACTGCCTTGGGTCATACGGGTTTAAAGTTTGCCCGCCTACTGCGTTGTAGCCATTAGGGCAGCCTAAGCACATAAAATTGGCCCATTCACTCAAACTGGTTTTGGCTAAGATAATGGCTCCTTTTTCTTCTAATCTTTCGGCTATAAAAGCATGGCTTACAGGCATATTGTTTCTTAAAACATAAGCACCTGCGGTGGTTTTAATGTCTTTGGTGTTGATGTTGTCTTTGAGCAATACTGGTATTCCAAAAATAGGATGATTGTCCGTTGGCTTATTTTTATCTCTTTCTCTTGCTTGTGCAACCGCCTCAGGATTGACCGCTAAAATAGAATTAAGCGCCTTGCTACTATCGTTCTCAAACTTAACAATGCGGTACAAATACCATTGAGTGAGTTGCTCGTAAGTGAGCTTTCCCGATTCAATATGAGTCTGCAAGGTAGGAATGTCTTGTTCTAAGATGAGCGGCTTTAAGTTCTGATATTCTTGTTCGGAAAAATTGCTTATCTGAGGTTGTATATTTTTCCAAATCTCATTCTTGTCTAAATTTTTAGACTGTATGAGTTTGAACTGCATTTTCTTGGATTCATGCGAAGCATTGGCCTCGAGTAGCGCAGTTTCATCGTAAGGCACCCAAGGGTCAATGGTCGTTTCGGGTTGCTTGGGTTGGGTATTGCATGCAAAAAGCGATGTAAAAAGAAGATAATAGAAGAGGTTTTTCATGGTAGTTTAAGCCAGTTAAATTAAAATAGGCTTAAAATTAGCAAGATTTGCGACATTTCATGAAATTGGTCTAAGTCAAGGCTTGAAAAATCTCATTGCTCAACAAAGCACCTCCACCACCCCAATGTTGAATGGTTTTTTGAGAAGTGTAGAGAGAAAATCCTCCCTACACCATTATAATTACATAGTCATAGGCACTTCCATCAATAAAATTTCTGCATCGCTATCCGCCTTAATGGTAATTTTATCGGTATCCCAAATGCCAAAACCATCGCGGTCATTTAAGGCTTGCCCTGCAATGTTTACCTTTCCTTTAAGGATAAAAGCATAAACGCCGTTGTTCTTGTCGTTCAACTCATATGCTTTTTCTATACCTGCTTTGAGCCTACCCATATTGAACCAAGCATTTTGGTGTACCCAAACACCATCGTCTTCTTTACTTGGCGAGAGCACTTGATAAAATGTATTTTCCAATTTCTCTTGTGGCAGCGTAATTTGATCGTAACGCGGTTCAACATTTTTTTTGTTGGGATATACCCAAATCTGTAGAAACTTCACTTCCTTATCTGCATTTTTGTTGTACTCACTATGGAAAATACCTGTGCCCGCACTCATTGCCTGCACATCACCTTGTTTTATCACCGCCTTGTTGCCCATACTGTCTTTGTGCTCTAAATCTCCCTCAAGCGGTATGGAAATGATCTCCATATTGTCGTGTGGATGTGTGCCGAAACCGCGGCCAGGTGCCACTCGGTCATCGTTCAATACACGAAGTACGCCAAAATGCATGCGCTCGGGATTGTAATAATTGGCAAAACTAAAGCTATGCTTTGAGTGTAACCAACCGTGGTTGGCATCTCCCCTACTTTCTGATTTGTGCAATACTGTTTTCATGGTTCTTTCTTCTTTGTTTGGTAAATGATTAAATCCGACTTGTTCATCAAATTTATTTGTTTTGGCAGTGCCTTTACCTGCTATTGAAATACCTGCTGTGCCAAGCAGGGCTTTTTTGATGAAGCTTTTTCTGTTCATGGCTTTATATTTTTATTAAGAACATTACAAATTTAATGTATATACATATATTTGTACATTAAATAATTAGAGAAAAAGTTGCGAAAATCCGAACTTAGGCGGTATTGGCTATTCTGATATAAATAGCTTAAGGTTCAGGATATAGGACTTGCAGTATGCTGGTATCTGGGCTGAGGCGTTCTTGGGTGAGGCCTTTCTTTTCATAGGGCACATTTTCTAGCACATATCTGATGGCCTCTTTTCGCGCTCGGTCTTTGTTGTTGCCTTTGATTACGACCCAAGGGCAATGCGCTGTGCTCGTAGACTTAAACATGGCTTCTTTGTAGCGGGTGTAATCATCCCACTTGTATTGGGCTTGCATGTCTACAGTGCTGAGTTTCCAATGGATCAGAGGATTGGTCTTGCGCTCTTCCAACCTTCTTTTTTGTTCTTCTATATCGATACTGAACCAAAATTTAATGATTTGGCAACCATCTTCAATCAACATTTTTTCTAATTGCACTACTTGCTTTAAGAATAAATTGTATTGGTCTTGGGTACAAAAACCCATTACCGGCTCAACTACTGCCCGATTGTACCAAGACCTATCGAAAAAAACGATGTTGCCCGGTTTCGGCAAATGGGCTATGTATCTTTGAAAAAACCATTGCCCTTTTTCAATTTCGGTGGGCTTGTCTAAAGCAATTACCCTGTAAAACCTCGGATTGATGAACCTGATAAAACGCATGATGGCGCCGCCCTTTCCTGCGCTGTCCCTACCTTCAAAAATAATGAGCAAGCGCTTATTGTTTTCTATGGTCCAATTTTGCATGCGCACCATTTCGGTTTGTAGGTTTAAGTATTCGGGATCGTTTTCTAGTGAATGTAGGGCCATCGTTGTTTACCAATTATATATCGAGTAAAATTTACCACTAAATTTAATTTATTTTCACAAACTAAACTGTCTTTTAAAAGCTGAGAGCGACACGTTCCAATAAATTTAAAAGGCGGAATCGAATATTTTTCTCTCTGGTTTTAAAGTTCAACCTTGCGAATCCTTCATGCCTATAGTCAAAAAATATCCAACATAACCTTTATTAAGCCAGCTAAAGTTGCTAAAAAAAAGAGCAAAAAGTTCGTTTTACTACAAAACGCTAAACTGCTTTACCTCAGCGTAAATCTTAATAAGTGTAAATATCTTAATTTTAATTACATCAAATACCATGAATGGTAACATACGAGATGATTACAATCATCATAACCTAGCGAATAATTATTGTAGATAAGAACAATCAGTTAATTACCAAGTGCTGCTGAAAATCAGGTTCTCATTATTGAGATAAAAGCTAAATGAGATCGATATTTTTTATGTTGAAAATTTTAAGAAAGATCAAACAATAATAAGCTTGAGTTTTACTCCAGAGCTGTCTAAAGCATATAAAATCTTTCAATTGGATTTATTGGTCAAATAAAGTTCACAATTTCCTTCACAATATGCTTTAAATTTTCAATTTACCCTTTTTTACCGATCCTGTTGCTTCATAAGACACCCTTACGTTAAAAAAGCAATTCTAAGCATACAGCAAGCCGATTTGCTTATTATGAAAAAAATTTTTACATTAACAAGCCGATTTGCTTATTACAAAGTGTAAAAAGAAGCTTAAGCTAAAAAATCTTTCAATTGTAGAAAAAACGGTCTCTCTACATCAAAAAAGGCACTTTAAAAAAGCTATGACATTCCTGCTTTTCTGCATCATTTTCTACATGTTTCTTTTTGTTAAGGTTTGCAGGCCAATTGCTTCGTTATTTAGGGTGTAGTCAAATTAATTCTAAAAATTTTTAAATTATGAATAGAAACATCCTTAAACTTTTACTTTTTACTGCCCTTACTTATTTGGCAGCATGTTCTTCTAGCGATAATACAACCAAAGAGTTAGAAGAGACTTTTCCTGAAAAAACACCTGAAGATCACAAAAGTAATTTAGAGCAGGCAGGCCTAGATTACGTAGATCAAATGGAAATCCTTACAAACTCAGAATCTGTAACTGCTGCTACCAATTTATCAAACTTATTAAACATGAGTGATCCATTTGGCGATGACACTCAAGAACATCCAGGATCAGCATTTAGAATTTTACACGACCTTAAAGGATTTAAAGAAGGAAAACTTTCTGCCAAGGACCTTGCTAATAGGCGTACCAAAGAAGGTGAAGAACCCACAAGTATTCAAGAATTATTTGATGAACTGAAAGGTACTTATACTTGGAACTCCGAAGCTGAAGATTGGGACTACACCGAAGGTGGTGACATTGCTGTTTTCAAGTTTCCTTCAGAGGATGGTGGCACTAGCAATGATGCTGAATTTGCCATCCGTAATTATACGGGTACTATCATAGACGGCAACCCTCTCAATGAGAGCGAGGATTACACTGGCGATTTACCGACTGCCCTATTAAGCGACCTGAGCATAGATGGCACAAAAGTTATGGACTACAGCTTTAATGCTGCTTATACAAACAATGGCACCCCTACTAGCTTAACCACGGCGCTTACGCTTTCTCCATTTAGACTTAGCTATAACTTTAGCAATACCACCGCTGAAATTAGTACTAGCTACGCTATAAAAGAAAACAACAACAATATCTTGTCAAGCGAAGTATCTGTACAAGGAAACTTTGATGTGGATAATGTAGAATCTTCTATTGATTCTGAAGATATTTCTGGAATAGTAACAGGAGGCAGCAGCAGTGTTCAGATTTTTGATATTCAATTAGCAGGCAATGTTACTGACATTGATGGACTAGAAGAAGCAGTAATAGACATAGATGAATTACAAGAAGCTGGTAATTATGACGATGCAGCTGCCTTAATGGGAACAACACTTAACAAGCACTTAGATTATAAAATTAAATATGCTAGTAAAAACGAAGTTATCGCTTTAGGATCAGTAGAAGGAGTAGTAATGGAAGAAACCTATTACGATTACTACTGGGATGAGGGCACGCAAAACTGGGAACAATACGAAGTTGTTGACACTTGGATTGAGCCAGAACTAATTTTAGAGTTTGGTGATGGCTCTAAAGTTTCATTAGAAACTTATGGAGAAGAAGGCTTTGAGGATTTAACCTCATCTATTGAAGATTTACTCGCTGAACTAGGTTTAGATGATGAGGAAGATCAAGTTGAGGAAGTACCCATAAGACAAGTTGATTAATTACTCAAAATCCCTAATGGTTTTCTTTAATCATTAGGGATTTTTTCATTTAACGATTATTCTATAATAACTAGCTCCATAGCCACCCCAAACTCCTAAGGCATTCTCACCTGTATTAGAAAGTATTTCGTTACCAGAAGATGAAAAGGGATTGCCAATAGAGATGGCCTCTCGCTCTAAGGTTCTCCAAAAATCGAAATGGGCTTGATCTATACTACAGAAACGGACCATTACGGTATCCCCAATTGAAAATTGTGCTTCGTTACTATCTGGAATACCTTGCGTATTTCTCAAAATGTTGAAAGTAAAATTCTCTCCATCAAAATATCTATCGCCTATTGCTGAAAGGTAAATGGCTTCAAATTTTTTATCTTTTCCTTGTCTTTGTGTAAAAATGCGGTAATAATTCTCTACCACAGGCTCATCTTTAAAACTTAGCCAAAGATTGGCTGTAGAATCGTTTTCTGTATCAATTTCAACCCAGAGACTGTCTAATTTTGGTGGCGGCAAAATACTGGTTACTGCTTCATAGGTTTCACCCCTACTCTCAACCGTCAACTTATAGCTCTTACCTACTTCGCCTCTCATTTTAGTACCCCGATAATAAAATGGCGGAAACTTATCTGAATTTCTGAATAAGGTCAACACTTCTGAGTTTTCACCATCGCTGATAGATACTTTGGCCGTGGAAACCAGTGCTTCCCTCAGTGCAGCAGAATCTATGTCAGCAAAATAAGAAGCGCTTTTGGTCAAGGTCACTTCTGCATATCTGCCTTGCTCTATCCATCCATCAATTACTATTTTACTTTGATAATCGGGTAAATCTAAGTCGCCAACTGTTTGCTCGCAGGCACTGATGTAAAATGTCAATAAGAAAAAAACACTTATTCTTTGCATGATCAAAACTCAAATCGATAAGAAATAGAAGGTAAAATGGGAAACAAAGAAACTTTTTTGGCCTCAATGTCTAAGTTGTAATCTTCTGCATTGCCACTTACATCAAAGTATAAATAATACGGATTTTGCCTATTGTACAGATTGTAAATAGAGAATACCCACCAAGCAGAGTAACTGTCTTTTTTACCAGCCCTTAATGTGGCCGAAATGTCCCACCGGTGGTAAGCAGGCATTCTAAAGTTATTCCTAGTACCATAATCGTTTACTACCCTGCCTTCAATTAAGTACCTGCCGGTTGGTAAGGTTAAGGTATTGCCAGATGCTAAGACAAATACTGTAGAGATTTTCCATTTTTTTGAAAGTTGGTAATTACCCACCAAAGACAAGTCGTGCAAACGATCGTACTTAGCAGGAAAAGGCCGGTTGCTATCAATTTCTTCAAATCTCCTAGTTGTTCTAGAAAGTGTATAGGCCAGCCAACCTGTTAGTCTGCCTTCATGCTTTTTTAGAAACAACTCCAAACCTGTAGAATGGCCTTTGCCAAAAGTGAAATTGTCGTCAAAATTATAGCCAGTTCCGTAACCGAAAATCACTCCGTTTCTGTACTCCAGCTGATTTTGCATTAGCTTATGGTAAACCGTGGCAGAGGTTTCCCAAGCGCCTCCTCCTAAGGTTTTAAAGTAACCTAATGCTACCTGCCAAGCACTTTGTGGCCTTATATTTTCAGAGCTGGGCACCCAAATATCAGTCGGGAGCGATACAGAAGAAATGGGTGCTAAGTGTACGTATTGAGCAGTTCGGTCAATTGAGGTCTTTAAGGAATTGTGCTCATCTATTTTGTATCTTATCGCGAGCCTTGGTTCTACATTACTGTAACTTGCCACAATATCTCCCTTATTAAAGTTGACCGAATCAAGCAAAACATTGTTGTCGTTGCCAGCATATCTAGTAAACGGGCCGAGCTGTGCAAATGCACTCACGCGTAAACCTGCATTTACTAAAAACCTACCTATTTCTTTTTTATGGTTCATGAAAG
>CAKZMZ010000028.1 GCA_937129345.1 uncultured Thalassovita sp.
TTTAGGATAAATCTTCATATCTCCATTGGGCGTAAATGTAAATACCTCTTTAATGAAAAGGTTAGAACGGAAATCTTGAACAAAATCAACCCCCTCTGACTTTGTGGTCTCGAGCATCTCCCTCACTTCTTGCAGCCATAGGTCTATTCCTTTTTCCTGCCTTTTCTTTTCTGGACTTTGGTGTTTGTATTTCCAGTGTGCAGCGTAGCCTTTTTCTGCAATATCATCCATGCGCTCTGTTCTTATCTGTACTTCTACCCACTGCCCGGTACTACTCATAACCGTTGTGTGCAGCGATTCGTAACCATTGGCCTTGGGCGTACTGATCCAGTCTCTCAGGCGGTTTACATTGGGCGTGTAATGATCGGTTACTATGGAGTAAATTTTCCAACAAGCAGATTTTTCTTCGCTTTGCCTAGTGGTAACGATGATCCTAATGGCAAAAAGATCAAATACCTGTTCAAAGGGTATATTTTGCTTATGCATCTTTTTGTAGATAGAATAAATCGATTTTATCCTAGTCTTTATCTTGAATCTAAAGCCTTGCTTTTTGAGACTCAACTCAATAGGCTTAATAAAGCGCTTGGTGAATCTTAATCTGGCCGCTCTGCTGTCTTCAATTTTTTGTACAATCTCATTGTAAGACACTGGATCAGAATACTTTAGGCACAAGTCTTCTAGCTCAGATTTGATGGTATACAAACCCAATCGATGCGCCAAGGGAGCATAAATGTATTCTGTTTCAGATTTTATCTTCATTTGCTTGTGGTCGGGCATGCTTTCCAAGGTGCGCATGTTGTGCAGCCTATCGGCTATCTTGATCAGTACGACCCTTACATCTTCAGAGATGGTTACCAGCAAGCGCTGAAAGTTCTCAGCCTGTATGGATTTGCCCTTGGTCGCTTTGGTAGAAATCTTTGTAAGCCCATCTACAATGCGTGCAATCTTTGTCCCAAAGCGTTCTTCTATATCGCTTATCTCATAGCCCGTATCTTCAACCACATCGTGCAAGAGCGCGGCGACAATAGCAGTGGTTCCCAAACCCATTTCCTCTACTGTGATTAGGGCCACTTCTATAGGGTGGTAAATATACGGCTCACCAGACTTTCTACGCATTTCTTTGTGGGCATCTTCAGCAAACCTAAAAGCCCTTTTTATTTGCTTGGCGTCGTCGTCTTTGAGAAAAGGTTTGGCTTTTCTTAACAATCGTCTGTAAAGCGTAAGTATTTTCTTTTTCTCTTTTTCCTCGTCTATTAGCATCAAATCGATAGACATAACTACTTAAATATTTTTGTCAAATAAGAAAAACCACTTGGAAGTCTCAAAAGTCCAAGTCCAATAAATAACAAATCTGATTTTAGTTTAATTTAGATGGAAATATTTTTTCTCAAAAAATATTTGGGCAGAATTTTTACCCATTACCCTTGCCAGATAGTCTTATTAATAAAATTATAGATTATTTTACATTTAAACTAAGCTTAAGAGCATCAAATTATTCAAGAATTTAAATTAACGCACCGCCCGACAACTATTACAGAATGGTTTTTTAAATACAGTAGTTTAAACCCTAAAAAAAATTCCCCCAACCTTAAGCTAGATATTGAATATTAAAAAATTGTTTATAGCTTTGCACTTCCTAATTGCGGATGTGGCGAAATTGGTAGACGCACTAGACTTAGGATCTAGCGCCTCACGGCATGGGGGTTCGAGTCCCTCCATCCGCACTTTTAAACACTCAACTTATAGCTAAGTTGAGGTTTTTTTTATATACCTATTTACAAGAACTAAACACCTCGCACCTTGGAAATCACACTAGATAAGAAGGACAATGCTTACGGCACCATAAAACTGGAACTTACTGCCGAAGATTACATGCCCGAAGTAAACAAAAAAATAAAAGATTATAGCAAAAAAGCTGTATTGAAAGGCTTTAGGCCGGGTAAGGTGCCCTTCGGGTTGATCAATAAAATGTACGGAAAACAGGTTCGCTATGAGGTTATCAACGATACCATCAACAAATCTGTAAGCAACTACATAGAAGAAGAAAAAATACCTGTGATTTTCTCGCCCATCCTTAAGTCTAAACCAATTACCGAGGAAGATTTCAATACCAAAAACCACTCACTAGAGTTTGAGGTTTTCATCAACCCTAAGCCAGATGTAGTACTTGACGATACCGTTAAAGCAACTGCTTACAAAGCAAGCGTTTCAGACGAGGAAGTGGAAAACACCATAAACAACCTAAAGAAAAATTATCCCAAAGTAGACCATGTAGATGAAATTGGCGATGGCGATTTTATTAGAGGTCAGTTTAAAGGTGGAGAGATTGACCAAGAAACCGTGCTACCATTAAACAAAGTGGCCGAAGAGGAAAGAAATACCTTTTTAGGAAAGAAAAAAGACGAAACCTTCACTTTTGATATTAGAAAAGCAATACCTGAGGCAAAGGATGTAAAAACGCTGTTTCAATTAGAGTCTGAAGAAGTGGCCGATGCCGTAGAAGGTGAATTTGAAATAACAGTTTCTGAGATATCAAGAGAAAGCGAAGCTGAACTGGACCAAGAGTTCTTTAAGAAAATACTCGGTGAGCAAGAGGCAGAAGAAATTACCGATGAGCAAACATTTAAGGAAAAGATAAAATCTATCCTAGACGAGAACAACAATCCTAACGCAGAATACTACACTGAGAAAAACATCAAAAGCGAATTGCTCAAAAAGTACGATTTTGAGGTAAATGAAGAGTTTTTGAAGAAAATTTACAACATGAGCAACCAAGGGGAAATGAGCGAAGAAGAGTTGGAAAAAAATTTCCCTACGTTTGTAGAAATGGTAAAATGGAGGGCCATTAGTGATGTAATTGCCGAGAAAGCAGAGCTAAAAGTTGAGATGGACGAAGTGAAGAAAGAAGCGGGCAACATTGTAAAGCAGCAATTTATGGGCTACAACATACCTATGGATGATGCCATGCTAGACACTTTTGCCGATAACTACCTTAAAATGGAAGACGGCAAAAACTTTGAGCAAACTTATAACAATGTGAGGCAGCGCAAAATTTTCGATCACATCAAAGAAAACATCAATCTTGAAGTGGTTGAGCTTGACGAAAAGCAACTGAAAGAGATGATTGACGAGGAGCGCGAGGCGGTTCTACCTAAGGCAGAAGAAGAAACGGGAGAAAAGCCAAGTACCGAAGAAGCCCCTGCCGCTGAAGAAACAAGCGAGCCTGATAAAAATGATGCAGATACAGAAAACAAATAACTAAAATAAACATAAGCCAAAAGCCAGCTAAACAGCTGGTTTTTTTTTGCTCAAAACAAAAATCATCGATTTATACTTTCATTTATCTAACCGCATTATTTTTCAATAGAATCAAAATTTGTTATTTTTAAGTTTCTTAAATGCTTTTCGTTTAGATAAAAGCAATTTTCCGAGTAATAAAATAGTATTCATCATTTTTTTATCTGATAGCTTTTGAGCAATAGAGATATAAATATTATAGATTTAGTGGCCCAAAATACCGACTATGCAGCGGTATTACATTTTTTTGGCATTTCGTTCTATCTATTTCCCAATGAGCGCCTAGAGAAAGTCTGTAAACTAAAAAACCTTGACTTAGAAATGGTACTCAAGAGCTTAAACAATGCCTCTTACCGCCAAAACAATCAAGATAGAAAAGCGCTCCAAAATTTGCCTATAGAAGTTATTTTAACTTTCTTAAAAAAATCACATAAATCATTTATAAGGCACCAATTGCCTTTTATCAATGATATGGTCATCAACATAGAGCCTCATTTTTTTGATGATCCCGACATTGCAAAAGACTTAAAATTCATTTTCCCGCTTTTTGCCGAGGATTTCATCCATCATATTTACGAAGAGGAAAAAACACATTTTGGTTACATAGAAAACCTTAAGCGTTACCAAGACGAAAACACCTCCCCCTATTTTTACTATAAAGAACTCATAGAAAACTCCATAGCAGACATTCTTGAACACCACAAAGAAGAAGATGATGAAATGCTGGGAATCAGAGAGTTGACCAATAATTACGAAGTGAACGAGAAAAGTGGTATCTATACCAAAACCGTTTACATGGAGCTTAAAAAGTTTGAAGAATCTCTTTGCAAACACGCCTACATAGAGAATGAGATACTTTTCCCCAAAGCCATGGAAATTGAAGAACAACTCTCTTCAAAGTTGAAGCACTATGCGCAATTGAACTAATAACTTAGTGCCTATACAAATTGCACAACCCAACTAAATTTAATGAAAACCAACCCTAATAAAGCGAGTATCATAAAAATGTTGGATGTTTTTAGGTCTATTGCTCAAACAGGCCTTAACCACACAGACGGCGTTTATGATAAAGAAAGGTACTTGAGAATGCTCGAATTGATCAATGAAGAGTATGCAGACCTAACTCAAATACCCCAAGAAGAGCTCCATGAGAAATTTACCCAAGAGCTCGGCTACATTACCCCAAAGGTTGGAGTAAACGCTGTAATAGCCAACAAAAAAGGCCATTTGCTGCTAGAGCACAGAAAGGACGATGAAGCTTGGGGCCTGCCCGGTGGCTGGGCAGAACCTGGAGAAAGTCCTCACCTGTCTATGCAGCGGGAAATCAAAGAAGAAACTGGGCTAGATGCCGAAGTAAAGGACATTGTACATATTTTTACTAGGTATCCCGGTCAGTTTGGTTTGCCACATACCATCTACCTAATTGTATTTTATTGTGAAGTTGCACCTGGTAACATAAGCATTTCCATAGAAAGCAATGAAGTGAGCTATCAAGACATCTCTACCATAAACGAATGGCATTTTAATCACGAAGAAATGGCACAAGCGGGTCTAGAATATTGGAAAAACCAAATCAATAAGCATGTTGGATAAAAACTACGTTTTCGTTTTTGATAAAGATGGGGTCATTACCGATACAGAGACTTTTAAGATGCAGTTGCTAGAAAATATCCTCACAGCTGATCATCCCCAATTATCTAAAGAAATCATAGGTTTTAACCGCAAGCATCGCGGCATGTACAGGAGCGACAAGATAAGCGCTATTTTTAAAGAAGTCATCGAAAAACCACTAGATAAACCACAGCTACAGGCCTACTTAGAGAAATTTGCGCAACAGATGCAAAAACAATTGGTAGATATCGAGTTGATACCCGGCGTTATAGAATTTATAAAACAGCAACACTGCACACAATACATCTCTTCGGCTGCACCTGAAGAAGAAGTGATAAAGCATCTAGATTATTTTGAAATCAATCCTTATTTTGAAGATGTGTATGCCTCGCCAAATTTTACAGATAAAGCCACTGCAATACGAGAAATACAGCAAAAGCATCAAAAGGAAATCATATTCTTTGGAGATTCTCTTAGCGATTTAGATTACGCCCAACAAACCAATGCACACTTTTTTGGCATTACCCATTGCTCTGATGCGTTTGTTTCTCTAAAGCACATCAACTTGTTGCCCAATTTTAAAAATGCTTACGAAAAAATCGCTGCAGCGCTAGCTTGACTTAATGTCGAACTCAGTTTTATTTTCCTTATAAATACCGCTTAAGGCACTGTAGATTCTTTCAGCAAAAAATACGCGTTTGCTTTTGTGTACCAAAACCACCGTACTTGAGCAAGTACCATATTTCTCGGTGTTGATGAACATTGGCGACAACTCGCGTTCTAATTTTAGTGCAATACCTGTAGTCGGTAAATCTGGATCTGCTGCTTTTTGTGTATCGTACATCATGTTTAGCAAACTATTTGTATCGAATCCTTTTTCTATCTCCAACAAAAGCTTATGCTTCACCAACTCTGTTTTAGGCCAAGGGGTATCTAAAAAAGCATTGCTCACTGCACGTATACCAGCATCTATTTTATTTATTTTATTATTGATGTTGTTGTAATGGAACATGTTATTTTGATCATAGGTAAGCAGGTTAAAACCATTGTATTGAGCACCCTCCTCTTTTTGTAATACTTTTAAATAACTCAGCGGCCCCAATTCTCCCTTAAGGTAATTGAGTGGCAAAAGCCCCCTAGTCGGTGCATTGGCTTTCTCCAGTCTAGGATTTCTGTAATTGGTAATCGCAGAGATTTTTCCACTTTCGTGTACACCCAACCAAGTTCCTCCTGCCCTTAAGTCCCTACCCGCAAGCACACCGGGCGCATCTTCCCAAAAAGCGGCCTTCATAGATTTCCTATCATAAAACTCATCTCTATTTGCCGCCAAGATAAGCGGGTAATCTTTATGGAAATTCCTTGCAAATACGATCAAACACATTTTTATTTCAAAGCTAATTGTTATTTTACTATAAACACTTAATGGTATGGCCAAAGCTACGATACACAATTCTTTACTAAAAATGCCCGGCCAATTGTATAATTAAAATATAGCATTAGTTTTACTGATGAGACATTTATTTTTTGGCTATAACCTATTTTTTACCAAATAAAACCACTACACCATGCGACCACTTAGCTATCATGATACAGGTGATGGATTCCCGATTGTTTTACTCCATGGCTTTTGCGAAAGCAAAAAATTATGGGATCTTTTTGCAGCCATGTTATCTATCAAATACAGAGTGGTCTCAGTGGATTTGCCCGGTTTTGGAGATAGCCCATCTATTGAAGACGGCGAACCGAGCATAGATACGTTTGCAGATGCAGTATATGAAACATTACAAAATCTCAAGATAGAAAAGTGCATACTTATTGGCCACTCGTTAGGGGGTTATGTAAGTTTGGCTTATGCAGAGAAATATCCAAAAGGCCTTATAGGTTTAGGGCTTTTTCATTCTACTAGTTTTGCGGATAGCCAAGAAAAAAAGCAAAACCGCAATAAAGCCATAGAATTTGTAGAAAAATACGGCACAGAAAAGTTTGTGGGTAACTTGTTTCCTGATTTATTTTCTCCAGCCAATAAGGAAAAACTGAACAAGCAAATCGCTTATTTTGTAAGAGATGCGGCCAAAACCTCAGCATCATCTGTAATTTATACAACACTTGCCATGAGAGACCGGCCAGACAGAAGGCAGGTGGTTAGCAAAGCCAGTTTCCCCATAATGTACATCATAGGCAAAGACGATGCTTCAGTAACCTTGCAGCAAAGTTTGCAAGAATGTACCTTACCTAAAGAGAGTTTGGTCTTCTTTTTAAGTGAAGTTGGGCATATGGGCATGATCGAGGCCTCTGAACAAAGCATAGCTTTTACTGAGCAATTTATAGCCTATTGCCTAAAGAAATACAAACTATAAACCGCCCAGCATATATTATCGAAACTTGTGTTTACAGTTATGAATTTATTGGGTTGGGACATTGCACGATGTGCTTGGCACACCATGCTTTATTAATAGCAGGATGCACTTTCATATGAAACTAAATAACCTCAACGAACAATTGCCCTCAGGTAAAAGTGAAAGTATTGAATATATTTGCCCACCTGTAATAGCAACATCAAATAAAACCACATTTAAAAGTAAATTGAGCATAGCGAAATGAAATTGTTAAAAGAGTTGTGTAGTGTATTTGCACCTTCAGGTGATGAAGGAAAAATGAAGGATTTCATACTAGATTACGTAGCCGAAAACCAACAAAATTGGAAAGTACAGCCTCAGGTAATAGAAGGAGAAGAATTACAAGATTGTATTATATTGGTATTTGGCCAACCAAGAACGGCCATTTTTGCCCACATGGACTCCATAGGTTTTATAGTAAAATACGACCGTGAACTGGTAAAAGTCGGTGGGCCGAGATTAAAGCACAACTATGTGCTTTTAGGTGAAGACGGCCAAGGTCCGATAGAATGTGAGATGAACCTGCCCGAAGGCAGCAAGAAAGCCAGCTATAAATTTGAGCGAGAAATAGATAGGGGTACCAACCTTGTTTTTAAAAGCGATTTTAGAACAAGCGACGAATTTGTACAGTCTTGCTACTTAGATAATAGATTGGGCTGTTACAATGCCTTAAAAGTTGCCGAAACCCTAGAGAACGGTATTATATGTTTTTCTTGCTATGAGGAAACAGGAGGCGGTACCGTAGGATTTTTGGGGAAATACATTTACGAAAAATACAAGGTTAGACAAGCCTTGATTTCTGATATTACCTGGATTACCGATGGCGTAAAACACGGCAAAGGCGTGGTAATTTCTATGAGAGACGTGGGCGTGCCCAGGAGAAAATACCTTAACAAGGTCATTGATTTGGCCAAGAAATCTGGCGTTCCCTATCAGCTTGAAGTGGAAGATGCAGGTGGCAGCGACGGCACCCAATTGCAAAAATCACCCTATCCCTTCGATTGGTGCTTTGTTGGGGCAGCAGAAGATAATGTACATACCCCAGACGAAAAAGTGCACTTAAAAGATATAGATGCCATGGTCAATTTATATAAATACCTGATGCAACATTTATAATTCTTGTACCTCAAAACAGAACTGCTCAATTAAACCAAGTAGAATGATAAGAAAACTACCTGAAATTCAAGATTTTGTAAGGGTGAATGGAAAGGTAATCATTGTATTGCTGGTGAGCATTACCTGTGTTTTCCTTATTGTTAAAAGGTTTGAAATAGATGCGCAAAATATAGTGCAAGTAGCCCTAACGGTAGGTTTTTTTCATCAGGCCAGTTTGTACATAATTGCTTATTTTCTAAGAAAAAATACCGATTTAAGAAAATGGCATACTTACTTTAGACCAAACAGAAGGTACAGCGCAGGCAAACTTGTGCTTCATTTAATACAGTTTTTTATACTGATTTTCATTCTACCACTTAGCAGTTGGAATGTAGCGACCACCACACTGCTTCTTTCCACTTTTTTAGCGGGTATGGCTTTGGGTCACTTACTTACCTCATTTTTGTTGCCCGAAACAGATGAAGAACTACAACCGATAGAAAAAAGGACGCAATTGGACAGTGAAAGATACGAAGCATTTATCGCGACCATTAT
>CAKZMZ010000029.1 GCA_937129345.1 uncultured Thalassovita sp.
GGCGTGCCCGATTACAGTACTTGGGAACAAGGCTACATCTCAAACGATTGGAAAAAATACAAAGATGTTTTGCAGCATTTAACTAAAATTCCTGCCTGCATAGGTGCTCACTTTTGCGGTGCTTACTTAAGAAACCGACAAAGAAAGTACGGTATCTTGAACGAAAAAGACCAAGCAAACCCCCAAACAATAGCTTTTTTACAGGAAGCAAACCGAGGTTTTTTGGAGGATGTTTTAGGGAATTGAGCATTTTAAATTATCAAAAACTTTTGTTCGTAATGAGGTAGAAGTAAGATATCCCTACCCCTTTTTCAAATCTA
Organism: uncultured Thalassovita sp.; assembly: GCA_937129345.1. GTDB lineage: Bacteria > Bacteroidota > Bacteroidia > Cytophagales > Flammeovirgaceae > Chondrinema. Next base: position 321 of record CAKZMZ010000029.1, read on the forward strand.
CCTCAATCTTTCCATCTTCCACCAAAATACCTTCACCATTATAAACAGGAGCAGATGCTGAGAAGTCGATTTCTTTTCCATTCACTTTTACTTGAGGCACCCTGCCCCAACCTTTGCCTTGCGGCCACTCGGGTTGCTTAAAAGGTGGAGCAGTAAGCGCCACCATAGGCCCGGTAGGCCCAAATCCCCAATCTACCAAAGCTTCCATACTACTGCCCGTCAAAACATACTCAAAAGTGATTTCATCTCCATAAAAATTAGTGTAAGTAAGCATGCCTTCTTTATCAAAATTATTCAAACTAATGCGATGCTTTACTTGGTAAGTCTCTTTAAAATCTGCCCAACTTGTAAAGTCTGTTTTATCAAAGGCTTCTAGTATAAAACCACATGCGCGCCCCTGCGTGGCCGATACCTGTAAAATTTGCCTTGCTAATTTTTTTACTTTTTCCTCAAAAGTTGAGACCGCTGATTTTGAGCCTAAAATGCGTACAGCCAAGTAGGTATGCGGCAAAGCAATGTAAGCATAATTGCCTGCTATCTCCAATTTAGCAGAGGTTGGTAAGTTAAGAAAAGCCGCATTTTTAGCCAGTACATTTTTATTGAAATTTACAATTTCGTGCCTATCGTTTACAGGAAATCGCTTATCAAAATCTGCCCGCCATTTTTTGCTCCAATCGGCTGTAATGGCTTTGGCTTCTGCTATTATTTTATCGGTATTTTTTGGTGGATGGTGCACTAAAATAAAGGTGTTTTTATGCTGAAAATATTGGCTAAAAGGGTCTCTAGCCTTGCCACTGTATTCATCAAAGGTCAATCCATTGCCACTGATCTGCCATGGTTCTTCTGCTTCACTTTTCGCTACCAACTTCCAATTTACTAGCTGATAATTGCCGCCAGTCCAACCGCCGTAGGGGCTTACAGCAGTACCTAAGGTATAGCTTTCAGTTGCACAGAAATATTGCTTTACAAAATGTGTTTCCTCAAATAAGTAAGAGGGTTTGCTCCCAGCCACCCAAAGTGCTTCATCAAAATTCTTATGTGCCAAATCAAACAAGGTCGTATCAGGTCTATAAGCGCTAGTTACAGCATGTAAGGCCTGAATGTATTGGCTCCCCGAGAAAAAAGGAATTTTAGTGGCCTCCCCAAACCAAAGCCAAGCCAAATAACGTGTAGCGGTGTAATCGCCCTCTACCGCACCATTGCCCCGCATTTCAGCCCCACCGATAATGCCAAAACTGTAATATAAAGCCATTTCCGCTGCATAAAAGTCCAGCACCTTTTCGGCTGCCAACCGAACTTCTTCATCTTTAGCAAAATCGTATAAATTTAAAAATCCACACAAATTGTAAGCGGTGTAAATAGCAGAATTCCACTCTCCCGTACCATAAACCAAGGCCTTTTCAGACCAAGCCAAAATCCAATCTTTCATTTGTTGGATTTTTTGTGGAGCTTCTGGAAATTTATCGGGAAAATGTAAAGCCTCTTGGGCAAACAAATAGCCACTTGTTCTCGACATGCTCGTATGGTTTTCTGTTCCCTCGCTGGTCCAAGCGTTGTAGTTGTCAGTTCTTTCAAATACTTTTTTAAGGATGGCCAAACGATGTGCTTTTATGGCAGGCGCATGTGGGTAAAGCTGCATTAACCGAGCCATGCCCAATAAGGTAAAATGAAAGGGGGAATTGTCTTTCATGGCAGTAATCCAAGCATTGCCAAGGCTGTCAGTAACGCCATACTTATCGAAGCGGGCTATCGTTTTGGGCCAATAATATTTTTCTGGGTCGCCTATTTCCATACTTGGGGGGCGGTATTTGTCTGCGGTTTGCTTGATCAACACTTCGGCTTTTATTTTAAAATCGCTTTCGGGGTATTGCGCTTGGGCTTGTGTCTGAAAAAGGATGGTAATCAAAACCAATACGTGCAGCCTATGACTTAAGTCACGGGCTGCACAAAAAAGCGTGAAACTTTGCATGCTGCCTATCATTTCATCTTTAAAAATTTATATACAGGCAAACCATCCTTCCAAACTACCGAATAGCCCTCTTTGCCATCATTCATTTTCAAAACCCCGTTTTTAAGAGAAACATAAGGACTTTTATAAACCCCACCATCTGCCCAGTTTTCATAATTGATTTGCTTGCCATTAATGCTGCCTAATGCTCTTAATCCATGGGCTTGGTATTCCATGGTTAGTTGATTTCCTTTTTGTGAATTGTAGGTAATATCGTTGCCTTGTTGCAATAGTTTTGCTTGCAAAGAAACACTGTTTTCTATTTCAGAAGCCCCAAAGACTTCTAGTACATAGCCAGAATAGCCATTTTCATTTGCCTTGCAAACCAATACATTTAAATGTGCCAATCGCTGTTTTAAACCTTTATTTTTGATGTGTTTTAACAAACTTTCTTCCGCTTCTACCAAATGTGCTTTCCCTAAACTCTGCAAATTAATTTTAGCTTCTCCACAAGTAATAAAAAATTGCTGATTATCGATACTTTCTACTTTAGCTTCTTTAGGCATAAAGAGCCAAGTCGCCGAGGAGTACTTGGCATTGTTCAAATACTCAGCGACACTTGCTTCACTTTCAAATAGATTTGTAGGAACGGGAGTAAGTGCTGCTCCCCCATATTCTTGCCTATTCTTAAATTCTCTATCAGTGAGCGTTAATTGTTCTGTGGCAGTTGGTGCGGAGACTACCAAAATGCTATTTTCTTTTTGCAGCGTTTGGGTGTAAGGGCTGTGTCCGATCCAGTTGGCATGAAAGGGTTGCCCACCTCCAAAAATATAGGGCCTGTTTTTACCTTTTACCACCAAAGACCATTGCAATTGCTGGTTGGGATTATCTACCATAGTCATAGCCACACTGCCCATAGCAAAATCTTTATGGCAATAAAAATACTCTTGAAACATATTGGCATCTCGCACGTGATAATCGGGTCGGGCAATCTCTGCCTCAAAAGGTAATTGAATGTTTTTGGTAAGTAGATTATAAATCACTCGGTTGGGTCGGTAAGAGGTAGTCGCATGCTGAATGGTAGTATGAGGATGTCCTGCTATCAAACCCTCCCCATCGCCTGTCCAAGACCAAAGCATCTTGCCCGTTTCCCCCATTTGGCTTACAGGAAGTGCAGCCCTCTTTTGTGCGCCGGCTATCACTCCTTGAAAAACCTTGAGCACATAAGTGCCCAAATAATAGTCGAGATAGGCTTTGGCTATACGCTTGGAGTGCGGATCTTTCGCAAAATCGTACAAATTAAATTGCCCATTAAAAGAGTGTGGATAATAAATGCCCGAATCGTATTCTCCATTGCCCTTTTGCCAAATGCGCTCAGCAGATTCTGCAAATATTTTCAACAATCTTTGCTTAGCTTCTACCAAGGGAATTCCTGAAATCTTAGCCGTATCGGGCAGCAAGTCGGTATAAAGCAAGGCAGATGTGCGCCACATCATTTTGTGGTTTTCGGTACCGCCATCTTTTACATTACCGCCTAAAAATTCGTTTTGTTCGCCTAACAAGGTATGGTACACAGAGAGGTCTGAAATATATTGCCTGTATCCATCAGAAGGGCGGCGGTTTTCTCGGTATTGATCTACCGCATAAGCGAAGTCTTTTATCCATTCATCGCCCATTTTTTCTGAAAAAAGAGGATAAAACCGCGCCCAATTGACCGCCGCAAAATGGTAATGCTGGCTTATATTACCGGGGATGGAAAGAAATGCTTTCGCTCTTTCTACTTCTTCGCCTAGCAGCATTTTGGCGGTAACAGGGGGTAAATCATATTTAAGTGGGTCACCGCCAAACATGGTGATTTCTCCCAAGCTGTTGCGTTTTTTTGGCCCAAAATACCCAGTTTCGCCTTGTTGGTAGATTTTGCCTGTGTAGGGCGAAATGATGGTTTCTCCTTCCAACGCCCATCTGTAAACTGGTAAACCTGTATCTGGACAGGTTGATCTAGCCAGGCTGCGTTTACCAAAATCTGCTTTAGCTATGACCTGTAGCATGCCGGCCGTTCTTTGCATGTAACCAGCCTCATCAGGATAGGAGTTGACCGACCAAACGGGTACATCTTGACTAAATGCCTGTTGCCATAAGAGCAGAAAAAATAGGATTGTTTTTAAAGTTGATAAAAATTTATTGCTCCAAAGGTTCCACATAGGTTTTTGCTATTTCTATGGCCATTTCGTTGTATAAATTTACAATGGATCGGTGCAATTGATCGGTAACACTCACCATGCCTACAGGTTGGTTTTCCCCACCATCCATTCGCCCAGACACCTCTTGGTCGGCGTATTGATACCAATGCGAACCCACTGCATAAGGAAAAGTCAACCAAGTTTGCAGATATTCCTTCAACATAGCATCCCTTTTTGCCAACTCAAAAGCGGGATACACGGGTAGCAATGCCCGCTCTGTGGCCGGCGGGATGTGATGCTCGGAAATGATCATTGGTTTTTGAACTGCCGCATACCACTCATCTAACTGTT